>JAHHSW010000039.1 GCA_020024985.1 Anaeroplasmataceae bacterium
TTATTAAATATTCCATAAATCCAAACAATTCTAAGACCACAAACACCTATTAATGAAACAATCATTGGTGTTATAGAATAACCAATACCCCTTATTGCCAGTGGTACACAATCCATAATTCCACAAATAAAATATAATAACGCTAACGCATTAAGCCTTTCCTTAGCCCACATAATTTGTTCTGGAGTCTTTACATAAAGATTAATTAGCTGATCCTGGAATAATACGATTCCACCACCAATTAATAATGCTACTATTGTAGAGGCTAAAAGACTATATAACAGTGATTTTAAGATATTCTTCTTATTACCAGCTCCATAATTTGCTGAAACAAAGGCTACACAGGAAAGTGAAACTGAATTCATTGCTGTATAAATAAAGCCCTCAAGTGAATTAGAGGCTCCATTACCACCGGTAACATTTACACCAAGGCCATTAATGCTTGATTGAATCATTACATTAGATAATGAGAATAGTGAGCCCTGAATACCAGCAGGTAAGCCTATTTTAGCAATTTCTAAGGCCTCAGCCGTGTGGAATCTCATTTCCTTAAAGCTAAACCTTACAAAGCCCTTATTTCTCATTAAGGCAATAACTATAGCTACAGCTGATATACCCTCAGATATAATAGTTGCTAGAGCAACACCTGGTACATCCATTTTAAAAACTATAACAAAGAATAAATTAAATAAAACATTTACAATTCCTGATGAGGCTAAAATTGTAAATGGCTTCATCGTGTCACCAGTAGCTCGCAATAAGGCCGCACCAAAATTATAAATCATCAAAAATGGTAAGCCGATAAAATATATTCTTAAATATTCTGTGGATAAATCTATTACCTCAATAGGGCAGTCCATAAGCTTAAGTAAATAGCCTGAGGCAATAACTCCAAATACTCCAACTAGTAGTCCTACTACTACTGAAGCAAGCATAGAGGTATACATAACCCTGTGAGCTTTATTTTTATCACCCTGTCCATAGGAACGAGCCATTAAAACATTAGCTCCTATAGATAAGCCCATAAATAGATTAATTATTAGCTTAATTAAGGCATCAGTTGAGGTTATGGCCGCAGTTGAATGCTCTGAGCCAAACATACGACAAACTATTAAATCAGCTGATGTGTATAATAATTGAAGAAGGTTAGTAAATATAACTGGCAACGAATATATAATAATCTTCTTAAATAAATTACCATCAGTTAGTGTCATCTCTTTTTTCACTATTAATCACCCCTCAAATTAGAAACAAATCGTATTATATCATTTTTTAATCTTAAATCAATAATAAAACTAGGAAAACTAATTATAACTATGTTATAATAATAAAAAGGGAATGATAAGGAGGTTTTAAATTGAAGGCTTTAGCATTAATTTTTGAAGGCTTTGAGGAAGAGGAGGCTATGGCCCCATTTGCCCTATTTAGACGAGCTGGAGGGGACCTTACAATTTGTAGTAATAATAAAACTGTAATAGGCTCTCATGGTATTACCCTAACAGGTATTGAGCTTCTTGCTAATGTTGATTATAAGGACTTCGATTGTCTTATAATACCTGGAGGTGCTCATTATAAATATCTAAAGACAGCTAATACTGTACATGAAATAATTAGATATTTCTTTGATAACAACAAAATAGTTTGTGGAATTTGTGCTGCTCCTACCATCTTTGGTATGCTTGGCTATCTTAAGGGTAAAAGCTATACCTGCTTTACTGCCATGAACAAGGATTTTGGTGGTACATATAAGTATGAGGGCTGTGTAGTAGATGGAAATCTTATAACCGCAAGAAGTGTAGCCTATTCATTAGATTTTGCTTATGCAATAATTGAAAAGACCCTAGGCAAGGAAACACTAGACTGGGTTCAAAAGAAGATTTATTATGAAAAATAAGCTACCTATCAAAATGATAGATTGGTATAAAAGGGAGATATCACCTAATTTATCACCAAGATGCCGTTATATTCCTACCTGTAGTGAATATGCAAGATGCTGTTATGAAAAATTTTCTTTCGCCAAGGCCTCATATCTTACTACTAAAAGGCTTTTAAAATGTAATCCACTTTTTAAGGGAGGCTATGATCCTGTCCCATTAACTAAGGAGGAAAAGGAAAGGCTTAAGGAGGAAAATCAAAAAAATGAGGAGGAAAAGCTAAGTGAGGAGGAGTCAAAATGACTCCTTTTTCTTATATAAACAAAAAAATAAATGACTTGAGCTAGTCATTTATTTTTTTATTTATCTTATCTTCAATTTCATTTGTCATAGTTAAAAGAATATTATCCACAATATCTAAAAGCTCTAAATACTCCTCTACAAAGGGTAAATCTAAAAGCTCAGCCTTTATTTTTTCATATTCTAGTTTTTGATTTTTGTATTGCTTCATTTGGTTATATTCCTTAGAATTAACCATCTTCTTTTGAATAAGCTTCATTTCCTTAAGCTTAAGCTTGATTTCCTTGTTATTATCAATATATCCCTCAAGCTCATGAATTCTTTTAACCTCAGGTAGGCTATTAAGGTATTCCTTAATTTCCTCCTTAGTCCTCACAAAGTTCTCCTATCATAAACCAAGTCTTGGCCTCAGTTACCTTAACCTTAACAATCTTACCAACAAGGCTCATATCATCGCTCTTAAAGTGAGTAAGCTTTAAATGCTTAGAGTATCCACACATCATACCCTCACCATTCTTGCTTTCACCATCTACTAATACCTCTACTACCTGACCTACAAATCTTTCATGTCCTCTTAAATAGCCCTCATTTACTAAAGAAATTAATCTATTTAATCTATCATGCTTCTCCTCCATTGGAGTATGATCCTCCATCTTAGCTGCTGGAGTACCCTCACGTGGAGAATAAATAAAGGTAAATGCGCCCTCGAAGCGAGCCTCCTTAACTAAATCAAGAGTATGCTGGAATTCCTCCTCAGTTTCTCCTGGGAAGCCAACAATAATATCTGTAGTTAATGATAAATCTGGTACTAGCTCATAAAGCTTATTAATCTTCTCCATATACTCCTCATGTGTATACTTACGATTCATAATTTTTAAAACTCTATTATCTCCAGATTGTACAGGTAAATGTAGCTGTGGCATTACGCTCTTACAATCATGCATAGCCTGCATAGTCTTTAAATCTAAATCTCTTGGATGTGAGGTTGTATATCTAATGCGCTCAATACCAGTCTTATCTAAGTCATATAATAAGTCACCAAAGGTATAATCAATTCCTAAATCCTTACCATAGGCATTAACATTTTGACCAAGTAGGGTAATTTCCTTATAGCCCTTAGAAACTAAATTCTTAACCTCAGCTATAATATCCTCCTTAGCTCTTGATCTTTCCTTACCTCTTGTATAAGGTACTATACAATAGGTACAGAATTCATCACAGCCAAACATAATATTAACCCAGGCCTTATAGCTTGACTCTCTATGAGTTGGATAATCCTCAATAATATTACCCTGACTAGATAATACCTCGATAACCTTAGTTTTAGTTTCGTATACCTTAGCAAGTAGCTCAGGAAGACGATGTCTATTATGAGTACCAAATACTAAATCAATAAAATTATATGATTCGATTAGCTTTTTAGTAGCATTCTCCTCCTGAGGCATACAGCCACAGATACCTACTACCATATTAGGTTTTTCTCTTTTTCTACCCTTAAGCTGACCTAGTACTCCCCAAATTCTTTGTTCTGCATTATCTCTAATAGCACATGTATTTAGAATAACTACATCAGATTTCATTGGATCTACTGCTCTTTTATATCCAACTCCCTCTAAAATACCACTCATCATCTCACTATCAGCCTCATTACCCTGACAGCCGTAGGTATAAATATAGTAGGTCTTTCCATCGCCTATATTTTTATAATTATCATTTAGCTTATATCTAATTGTTTCAAAAGCTTCCTTGCTTCTTTTTCTTGCGTCCTTTAAAGACGGCATAGATAGCTTTGTACTCTTCATAAAATCACCTCAAATATTTAATCTCAAACATTATACCTAATTAATTCAATAAATTAAAGAGCATTTTAAAAATAAAGCTAGATATTAACCTTTTTTAAAACTCTTGTAATAGTTTTTTTGCTTCCTAGGTCTAAAACAACTCCAGAAATTATAAATTCCTTATCCTGGCTTACCTTTAGTGGCTCATAAACTCCAGTTCTAAATCTTTTAATAATGCTTTCCTTATCATCACCAAGAATGCTATTATAAGGACCACACATTCCCATATCACTTATAAAGCAGGTATTATTGTAAACCTGCTCATCTGCTGTTTGAGTATGGGTATGAGTACCTAAAACTGCATCAACCCTTCCACTAAAATCATAAAAGAAGGCCTTCTTTTCACTAGTTGCGTCTCCATGAAAATCAACAATTATATGATCAGCCATAATTTCAGATAATAGCCTATCCATTGTTTTAAAGGGACAATCTAGTGGAGTATTTGAAAATACTCTTCCTAGCATATTAACTAAGGCTATTTTTTCATTGTTGTAATTAATGTATATATAGCCCTTACCATATTCAGTATTATAATTAGCTGGCCTACAAATTGTCGCCTCATTCATATAATCCTTAATTTCACTCTTGCTAAAGGTATGGTTACCCATAGAAATACCAGCAACCCCCATAGCCTTAAGCTGCTTATAATGCTTTTCAATAAGGCCCTTACCACCACTAACATTTTCAGCATTAACTAAAACAAGGTTAATTTTATATTCTCTTTTAAGGCTTTCAAGATTAGCCTTTAAAACTGGTAGGGTAGCCTCACCTACAATATCTCCTAAATATAATATTCTCATTTTTCACCTCAATGAAACAAAAAGAGTGGCAATGCCACTCTTTAATTTATTATTTTGCAACATCAACAGCACGAGTTTCACGAATAACTGTAACCTTGATTGTACCAGGATATTGAAGCTTATTTTCAATTTCCTCCTTGATTTGTCTAGCAATTGCGATTGTAGATAAATCATCAATCTCCTCAGGGTTAACAATAACACGTACCTCACGTCCAGCCTGAATTGCGAAGCTTTGCTGAACTCCCTTAATGCTATTAGAAATAGCCTCGAGGTTTTCAAGCCTCTTAGTATAATTCTCTAATGAATCTGATCTAGCACCAGGTCTTGCTGAAGATAAAGCATCTGCTGCAGCAACTAATACTGCAATAATGCTCTTAGGAGCAACATCCTCATGGTGAGAAGCAATCGCATCAACAACCTCCTTAGGCTCATGATACTTATTTGCAAGCTCTACACCAATTTCAACATGGCTTCCCTCAATCTCGTGGTCAACTGCCTTACCAATATCATGTAGTAAGCCAGCTCTACGAGCTAGAATTTCATTTTCACCAATTTCTGCAGCTAGCTTACCAGCTATCATTGCAGTTTCAATACTATGCTTTAATACATTTTGACCATAGCTTGTACGGAAGTTTAATCTACCTAGTAGACGTACTAAATCTGGATGTATTTTACCAATACCAGTCTTGAATACGGCCTCCTCCCCCATTTCGCGGATAACCATTTCAACCTCGCCACGACATCTTTCAACAACCTCTTCGATTCTACCTGGATGGATTCTTCCATCTGATACTAGAATCTCAAGGGCACGCTTTGCAACCTCACGACGAACTGGATCAAATCCAGATAATACTACAGCCTCTGGGGTATCATCAATAATTAAATCAACACCAGTTAAAGCCTCAATTGTACGGATATTTCTACCCTCTCTACCAATAATTCTACCCTTCATTTCCTCAACAGGTAATGATACAGTAGAAACAGTATTTTCACCAGCAGTTTCTCCAGCATACTTTTGGATAGCAAGTGCTAAGCAGTTCTTAGCCTTAGCCTTTACCTCAAGCTTTGCCTTCTCTTCCTCTTCCTTAATATATGTAGAAATTTCTACCTTCATGCTATCATGAACTGAATCCATGATAATCTTTTTGGCTTCATCCCTATTTAAGCCAGCAATTTCAATTAGCTTTTGCTCTTGAGCCTTTAAAGTAGCCTCTACCTTATTATTTTGTTGTTCTAACTCTGCTTTCTTTTCATCAATTTTGATTTCTTTTGAATTTAGCATTTCTTCACGTCTATCTAAATTATTCGAACGACGATCAAGGGTATCCTCACGTTGATTAAGCTTACTTTCAAGCTCAACAACGACATTTTTTCTTTCCTTAATATCACGATCTGCTTCTTGCTTCAATACAGCAATTTCTTGTTTTGCTTCAATAATTGATTCTTTCTTCTTCTTATCAGCCTCTACCTCGGCATCAGCAAGTATTTTATCTGCTTCCTCCTTAGTATGAGAAACTGACTTTTCATGCTGCTTAATACGGAAAAAATATCCACAGCCAGCTCCTAAAGCCACACCCAAAACAATAAGGGCAACCCATAATGGCCAAGACACGCTCATAAAGTTTAACGACATTTTGTGCCTCCCTTAATTATATTAGTTTTAGTAAACTCCAATAATTATTATACTTATTTTAATATTGTTAGTCAATGATAAATGAATTATTACGAAAAAAACAGTATATTTAGCACAAGTATTTATTTTTTCACAATTTTTGCTATAATAAGTACATAAATGAGGTGTTTTGTTATGGAAAAGAAAAAGAAAACTATTAATGAAAATAAGAAAAAAGAAGGTGGCTTTAAATTCGGTAGAAATTTGGCATCCTTTTTCATAGTAATAGCAGGGCTCGCTTTACTATTCCTGCTTGTTGCCATTCCTTATTCATATATATCTACTTCTAATGCTAACAAGGCTAAGGTATTTGAACAGGAATCAATATATACTGAATATTTACAAAAATATGAAGCAAATAAGGATAAGCCTAATAATACCATTACCTATATGCCAATCAAGCATGTAAAGGCAAACAAATTTGATGTCTTTGATTTAACCCTTGAATGTCGTGAATATACTCATGATTATAGAAACGACAAGGGTAGGGTTTCCTTTGATTTAAAGGTTAATTGGAATGATAACACTACCGCAAAGGCTGAAAATAAAAAGCTTAACCCTATTACAAACGGTTCTTTAAATACTGTAAATACTGAGCTAGCATTAGCTTCTGATTGGGTAAAGTTCTCAGGCTTTAGCTACTCTAGAGGACTAAGGGTTGAATATGACAAGGGTGAACAAATTGGTAGTAACTATGTAATTAGTGATGTCCCAAAATATCCACTTTTTGCAAGCACCTGGCCAATTAAGGTAAAGGTTCCAAGCCCTACTGCCTATGTATTTTTAAGCTTCTCTTATTCATCTACTAAGGGTACAATTAATGAAGCCTACATCGTAGAATTCACTTATGATGAATATATGACCTCTAATAC
>JAHHSW010000004.1 GCA_020024985.1 Anaeroplasmataceae bacterium
CCGTAAATATCAAGTAAATTATACCCAATATTTAAAGAGGTTAGAATACGCCAGCATTTTTAACTGTTACATTATTGCCACATATACATTATTGCACCTCGTGTTCAAATTTGAGTCGGCGTCTTAAAAATGAATAATGTTCGGTCAAACGTTTAATCATATTAGTATTGGTGGTAAAATGGTAGTGTCTAGGACTATTAATTAATTAAAGAAGGGAGAAGCTAATATGGATAATGTAATTATTACGTTAGCTGGAAAGGGAGGAGTCGGTAAAACCTCTATTTCTGCCGCTATCGTAAGAGAGCTTGTGAAATCTCACCCAGAGGCTCGTATTTTGGCTATTGATGCCGATCCAGCAGTTGGCTTAGCTACAGCACTAGGTGTTGAGGTTAAAACTACAATTGATGATATCCGTAAGGAAATCACTGCCGCTGGAAATGGTGAAAGAGACAAGACACTTGCTAAAGCATTATTAGGAGAGGCTAAATATCGTATTTTCGATGCGATGGTTGAAACTAGAGGCTTTAATTTTATCGCAGTTGGACGACCTGAGACTGCAGGCTGCTACTGTGGAATTAATGCTTATTTAAAGGAGGTCATCAGTGCAATGAGCGAGGAATTCGATTATGTTGTAATTGATGGCGAGGCTGGCATCGAGCAGGTTAATAGAAGAGTAATGGAAAAGGTTACTCATATGATTTTAGTAACCGATCCAAGTAAGAAGGGTACTACTGTAGTACAAACTATTAAAAAGGTCGCTGATGAGCTTGTTATGTATAAGGAGATTGGCGTAATTGTTAATAGGCATGGTGATGAATCACAAAAGCAATATATTAACACTGGTGGAATTCCTATTATTTCCTATATTGGTGATGATAGAGATTTACAAATTGCTGATATCAAGGGCGATAGTGTTCTTGATTTAAAGGACGATTCAAATATAGTCAAGGGTGTAAGAGAAGCACTTAAGACTATGAAAATATTAGATTAAACAGGAGGATGTGCTTGTGAAGGATTTAAAGCACCTATTTTACTTTGAAAGCCTATTACAGGATGCAAACAATGATCTTGTAAGACAGGCAATCAAGGAGGGAAAGCATGCTATTGGCTATACATGCTTTCATATGCCAGAGGTTTTATTAAACCTTGGTGATTGCTTCTCAGTTAGATTAAGAGCACCTAACATGGGAACAATGGAAATTGCTACTTATTATATGTGTAATGGTAGCTGTGAATTTTCACGTGCGCTATTAGAGCGTGCAATTGAAGGAAATTATCATTTCCTAGATGCTATGGCTGGAGTAGACTTATGTGAGGCTATGAACAGATGTATGGAGAACATGGAGCTTTTAAAGATTCAAGATCCTAATAAGGATAAGTTCTTCTGGACTAATACAGATGTTGCTTACTCAGATGATGAAATCAGCGTAAAGCATACAGTTGAGCAGCTTTCAAGAAAGCTACTTACTAAGCTACATGATAATTACGGAGTTGATGTATCAGATCAAGCAATTCGTAAGGCAGTAGCAGAGCATAATGAAATTTGTAGATTAATTACAGAGATTGGTGAATTTAGAAAGCTTCCAAATCCACCTATTACTGGCTATGAATTTGCAATTTTAACATTAGTTACCTATGCTTGTCCAAAATATCTAATTGTGGATAAGCTAAGAGAAACTCTAGAGGAAATTAAAACTCGTGAGCCAGATTTAAAGCCAAAGCATCGTATTCGTGTCGTTGTTGTAGGCTCTGAAATTGACGACCCAGATTTAATTAAGCTAATGGAGGAGAATGGTGCCCTTGTTGTAGCTGATAGATATTGCTATGGCTCAATTCCAGGACGTCAGGAAATTGTTTTAAATGATGATGAGGATGCCTTAACTCAGGTTTGTAGACAATATCTACAGCAAACTGAATGTCCTCGTCACTGTGCAGAGCATAGAGTTCTACATAGATATGAAATGGTAAATAAGCTTGTTCATGATTACCATGCAGATGGTGTAATTTATGAGCAAATGAAGTTCTGTACATACTGGAGCTATGAAAGAACTTTAGCTTCACATGTTATAGCTGAGGATTATGGTATTCCTACACTTTCTATTGATAGACCTTATAGAGCTGGTAATAGTGGTCAGCTTAGAACAAGAGTTCAGGCCTTCTGCGAGAATGTAGAAATCAAGAAGATTAAGGCTAAAAGAGAAGCTAAAAAGGAGGTAAAGTAGTATGGCAGAGCAAGAAAAGAAGCAAAAGGGCTTAGGTAATTTATATAAGGCCTCATCTAGGGCCATGACTAGACGTGAATGGAGAGGATTTAAGGATACCTTCTATGACTTTGGTCGTTGGCTAAAGGCTTATGGCTTTATGGCAGTAAAGCTAGGTGGTCACCCTATTCTATTAATTAAGGCAATGCTAAGATATCGTTGGATGATTTCTTATTTAACAGCTGGTAATATGATTGATAGACATACTATTGGCTACCGTGGTAAGGAGCTACGTTACATTCATGAGGAGCTTTACTCTTTAGTACGTAACGCAACCCTTAATGTTAGAAAGATTATTTTAATGGATAAGAATTTAAGACCAAAGAGCAAGAAGGCTGCAAAGCTTCGTAGCAACTGTCTTATGTTCGATGAAATGTCTCCAAAGAATCTAATGTGGGGCTTCCCTACTCTAGATTGGATGGATATTGCAATGATGACTATTGGTATGCCTGGCGAGGTAGACCAGCAGGCTAATATTTATTATATTGACCGTATTGAGGAATTTGGTATGGCAGCCGACGTATGTCCACTTCCAGCTGCTGAATGTGGATGTGCAGTAAGTGATGACTTCCCTATTTTAGGTACTGCCTATATTACCTCATCAATGCCTTGTGATGGTTCAATTGGTCAAACTACCTTCATGGGTAGATATATGAGAAAGAGAAATATTCCTGTATATCAAATTACTCCACCTCAAAGATTCAATGAGCCTGAGGTTCAGAAATTCGCTGTTGAAAATCTAAAGGGTGCAATTAAGTTTATTGAGGATCATTACCATGTAAAATGGGACTGGAATGCGTTCTGGGAGAATGCTAAGAAGTATAATGCCTCAACTCAAGCTATTATTGATAAGTGGGATATTAACTGTACAGATTATCCACAGGTTTGTGGTGGCGCCTTATCATTAACTCGTGAGTATGAATTCCAGGGTGCTGGATGTATGGATCCATTCCTCCATGAAACTCAACTTCGTACAACTAAGATGGCTGTAAAGGGCTATGAGGAGGATAAGAAGAAGGGCGTTAAGAATTACCGCCATAGAGCAATCGTTTGGGCATGTCCTGCTCACTATTATACTAACTTTACCTACTGGGCTGATAAGACCTGGGGTGTTAAGTGTCTAGTTGATATGGAGTGTATGCTATCATACCATATGTATCATATCGGTGATGAGCATCAAGCAATGATCGACCTAGCTAAGAGCTATGAGCGTATGATGATGCGTAGCCACACTAATGGTGGATATACAAACTCACTTGATGAGCTATGGAAGATGGTTAAGAAGTTTAATGCTGATATCGTAATCATGTATGACCATGTATCTTGTAAGAATGTTGGATGCTTACATGGCTTATATGAGGATCAAGCACGTGAGCATGGTGTTCATATGGTTTGGGTACCACATGATTTAATGGACCCACGTACTGTATCTCGTGTAGCTATGCGTGATGCATTTAATAAGTATATGACTAATGTATTTAGAGAAGAGCCTCTAGACCCTACATTTGTAGACTATGAGGACCCATTAACTTGGTAATTTGGAGGATATAGAGATGAAAATGTTTGGTGGCTGTGATGTTGGTTCAACATACACAAAGTGTGTCATTATAGATGAAAATGGCAAGATTGTAGCAACAACTACAATTAGAAGTAAGATTAATGCTGAGGTTTCAGCTAAGGAAGCCTTAGCTGAGACTGTTAAGAAGGCAGGCTTAAATAGCATAGAGGATTTAACCTATTTAGTAGGTACAGGTTACGGACGTAACAAGGTACCACAGGCAGATGAGAATATTTCAGAGATTTCCTGCCACGCTATGGGTGTACATGTAACTGATCCTAATGTTAAGGCAATTATTGATATCGGTGGACAGGACGTAAAGGGTATTTCTATCGATAAGGATGGTACAGTATTATCATTCGCTATGAACGATAAGTGTGCTGCTGGTACTGGTAGATTCTTTGAGGCAATGGCTAATGCCTTTGAAACTACTCTAGACGGCTTTGCAGAGCTTTCATTAACTGCAGAGAATGTAATTCCTATTACCTCTCAATGTACAGTATTTGCTGAGTCTGAGGTAATCACTTTAGTAGGTGAGGGTAAGCCAAAGAATGAGATTGCGGCAGGTATTCAGCAATCAGTAGCTAAGAGATGCTTCATTATGGCTAAGAAGGCTGGAGCTCGTGATTCAATCACTCTAACTGGAGGCTGTGCTAAGAATATTGGCTTAAAGAAGGCTATTGAAAAGGTATTACATATTAAGGTGATCGATTTAAAGACTGACCCACAATTAATGGGTGCTCTAGGTGCAGCAGAATATGCTCGTCAAAAGGGCTTAGATGAATAAGGAGGAGTAGTATGGCTTGGTATTGGATATTATTAATTGTACTAGCTTCCCTATTCGTATTTACATTTGTCCTATTATTCGTAGTATACATTACTAACGCTGATTTAAAGCTTATTGAAAAAATCTATGACGCTTTAGTTAAGCATCATGATAATAAGCACATTGAGACTAAGATTTAATGGGCGTATTTGACGAATTAATAACTAAAACAGAAGCCTTACTACCTAAAAAGGGTGGAAGGGCTATTACAAGCCTGCCTGATTATACTAAGCATATTGGTAGAAAGGGTGAGCTTATATTAGGACGTGAGCTATCCTATGAGCTAGGTGGAGAAAACAAGGCATGCTCTATTGTAAATCTTTATACAGAGGATGAAAAAATCGTACCAGAGGATGAGATAGTCATCTATGGTAAGGATATATATGAGCTTAAGGAGGATACAGCCTTTGCAAGAATTACCATCATAAGAACTGAAGGTATTTATGAGCATGGTGAGCAGGCTGCCTATAATTTATTAGAGACTATAGGCCTTAAAAAATATGATGTCTTCCCTAAGGGGTATATGGTAAGAACCTCAGTATTATCAAATAGAGAGCAGGCCCGTGTTTCAAAGGAAGCAATAAAGGATAAGCTATCATTCTATCATGTTGGTAGTATGTATATAGATGAATTTAAGAAAAGCAAATATGTAAAGGCTGTAAAAATGATCTTTATAACATTACCAGATATTGATTATATTAAGCTTGATCACCTAGGTACCCTATCTACAGACTTATTTAGAACTCTAAATCATATAATAAGTGATTTAAAGATGGATTGTAAGCACTGTGAATGGAAGCTTGTGTGTGATGAGGTTGAGGGAATGAAGGAGTTTCATCAAAAGATGATTAATAAGTAATAGCTAAAGGGAGTCTAATTTTCATTAGATTCCTTTTTTCACTATAAAAGAAAGAAAATTTGGCCTATTTCTCTATTTTATAGTATAATTACACCTGGGGTGTTTAAAATGAAAAAAATATTTTTTAGTATAATCGGTGTGCTATCATTATTTTTAGTAGCATGCCAAGGAAATAATGAGGTAAGCACTACAGCTCCTGTAGAGCCTACAGTAGAAGAGGATAGCTATAAGCTTAAGCTTGCTACTCCAGGAGGAGCTCCAGCTGTTAGTGCTGCAGAGCTACTTCATACCTATAAGGATGAATATATCTTTAATGTAGGACTAGCTCCACAGGCCTTAGCTCCTTTATTCTCAAATAAGGAATATGATGTAATTGTAGCTCCAATTAATATGGGCGCTATCCAATATAGTAAAAATAATAATTATGTTTTAGGCTCAGTTTTAACCTGGGGTAACCTATATCTAGCTTCTCAAAGAGAAGGCTTTAAGCTTGAGGGCATAAATAATAATGAGTTTATTTATTTTGGAGAGAATAGCGTTAATGAGGCAATTATTTTAGATATTTTTGAAAAGAAAAATATCACTCCATCTAAGCTAACTGCTCTTGAATCAACTCAGCTTACTCAGGCTAAGCTTATTTCAGATTCTAATGCTATTTGCTTAGTAGCCGAGCCTTTATTATCAGTAGCAATGAGTAAAAAGCCTAATATAACTGCTATTTCAGTTCAGGAGCTATTTAAGGAGGTATCAGGCCAGGATGGCTTTGCCCAGGCAGGAGCCTTCATTAAGGTAGATACAATTAATGAGCACAAGATGGTAGTAAATAAATTTTTAACAAGACTAGAGGCATCATCAAGCTTTGCTTCAGCTAATCCAGCTAAGGCAGCTGAATATGCTAAGGAGCTAGAGGTAACTGTACCTGCTCCAGCTAAGTCTATTCCTAATTGTAATATTAAATTTACTAAGGCAAAGGCTTGCAAGAGTGCTATAGAGTATTTAGTAGAGCTAAATCCAAAATACTTTGGTGGTGCTAAGCCTATTGATGCTTTCTACTATGAAGGATAGTCTAAGAAATACAATTATTTACTGTATTGGTGTTTTATTAGTTGCTGTTATTTTCCAAATTTTTAGCCTATGCTTAAATAATGAGGTAATAGTACCCTCATTAGGCGTAGTTATTAGAGATTTCTTTAGCTTACTAGGAAGTGGTAAAACCTATGTTTATTTAGGCTATACGCTTTTAGATTTAGTAATATCCTTAGCTATAGCTATAGTAATTGCTATTGCCTTAGGAGCTATTGCTGGCTTGAATCCCAATATTTATAAGCTATTTATGCCACTTATGAGTCTACTTAGAATATTACCAGTAATAATTTTTATAGTTATAGTAATGCTATTTAATGAAATTAGGTATGTACCTGTAATAGTATCAACTATGGTGCTTATTCCTATGATTTATGAGGGCACCTACCAGGGTATTATTAAGGTTGATAAAAGCTTAATTAATGCCTATAGGCTTGATAGTAGCTTTAATATTAGAGTTTTTAGAATGATTTATCTACCATTAATAGGAGCATCATTAAAAACAGCTATTATTAATGCTCTAGGAATTGGTATTAAGCTTGTGGTTACTACAGAATATATATGTGGAGCTAATCATACTCTAGGTAAGGCTATAATTAGTTCTATTTCTGAGCTTAATTATTCTTATATTTATGGTTATAGCATAATATTAATCATAGTTATTCTAGTAATAGAGGCTTTACCAAGGCTAGGAGATTTTTTAATTAGCTTTATAAAGGGAAGAATTTCTAAAGTTTAAAATTAGGCTTATTACAAATATTAAAAAATTATAATTTGGCCTCTAGCTATGGTTAGGGCCTTTAGTATATACTAACTAATGTATACTTTTAGTTGTTTATATTACTTAAAAAGAGTATAATAGTAAAAAGAAGGAAGGTATTTAATATGTTAAAAATCGATATTATTTCTGGTTTCCTAGGAGCTGGAAAAACAACTTTTATAAAAAGATTATTAGAAACTAAGCTTAAGGATGAAAAGGTAGTTTTAATTGAAAATGAATATGGTGAGGTATCAGTAGACTCTGATATTTTAGATGAATCTGGTGTTGAGATTAAGGAATTATCTCAGGGCTGTATTTGCTGCTCACTTGTTGGTGACTTTGCTAAGTCATTAAATGAGGTTATTACAAGCTATAACCCTGATAGAATTTTAATTGAGCCATCTGGAGTTGGTAAGCTATCTGATATTGTTAAGGCTGTAAGAGATGCAGGCCTTTCTGAATATATTAATTCATTAGTATGTATGGTAGATGCTAAGAAGGCTAAGATGTATGATAAGAACTTTGGTGAATTCTTTATTGACCAAATTAAGAATGCTCATACAGTTATTTTATCAAGAATGGATATTTCTAAGGAGGAGGTTGCAACTACAGCCTTAGAAATTATTAGAAAGCATAATCCTAATTGTGTTGTTGTTACTACTCCAATTAGTAGTCTATCTGATGAGGATTTATTACATGCCTATGAGGGCTTTGATGTAAAGATTTTAGATGATTATGAGGATGAGGAGGAGCATAACGAGGAATGCACATGTGGCTGTCATGACCATGAGCATCATCATCACCATGATCACGATGAGGAATGTGAATGCGGCTGCCATGACCACAATTATGAGCACCATCATCACGACCATGATGAGGAATGTGAATGTGGCTGCCACGACCACAATCATGAGCATCATCACCACGACCACGATGAGGAATGTGAATGTGGCTGTCACGACCATGATGAGGAATGTGAATGCGGTTGTCACGACCATGATCACGAGCATCACCACCATGACCATGATGAGGAATGTACATGTGGCTGCCATGACCATCATCACCATCATCATGCCGATGAGGTATTCACATCAGTTGGTATTGAAACAGTAAAGAAGTATGATATTGAAGAACTAAAGGCCCTACTAGATAGAATGGCTAATGGTGAATATGGAGTTATTGTAAGAGCTAAGGGTATTATTCCTGCTACAGATGGTAAGTGGTATACATTTAACCTAACTCCAGAAGAGGTTGAAATGGTTCCAAGCAAGGCTATCCCTATGGGAAAGATTGTTGTTATTGGGTCTCATATTCAAAGAGATGACATTAAGAAATTATTTTAATTAGAGGTATATTATGAAGGAAGTTCCTGTATTTTTACTAAATGGATTTTTAGAAAGTGGTAAGACAAGCCTTATCAAGGAAATTTGCGAGAATAATGAGGATTATCAGGATGGTTCTACAGTAATCATTGCCTGTGAGGAGGGTGAAATAGAGTATGATGAGGAGTGGTGCCGTAAGTATGGTGTCACTGTTGAGTATGTAGATTCACAGGAGGAATTTACAGCTGACTATCTAAGAAATCTAGATAATCATTATCGTGCAAATCAATATGTTATTGAATATAATAGCTTCTTTGATTGGGAGGCTCAGGAGTTCCCAAGCTATATGGTTATATATCAGCAAATAACTCTAATTGATGCCTCTACCTTTGGGGTAATGTTTAATAACATGAGACAAATCTTTGCTTCTATGGTTAAGGATTCATCACTTGTAATTTTTAACCGTTGTGAGGGAGTTAAGGATTTAGCTCAATATAGAAGACAAATAAGAGCCTTAAATCAGCAGGGCCAAATTGCCTTTGAGGAGGCTAATGGGCGTCTAACAGCTATGCTAGATGAGGATTTACCTTATGACCTATCTAAGGATGTAATTCCTTTTGAGGAGGATGTTTATCCAACCTGGTATGTTGAGGTATTTGATAATTACGAGAAGTATTATAATAAAACCTTTAAGTTTAAGACCTTTGTTCGTGATATAACTGAGGAGGGTACTTTAGTTATTGGAAGAAAGGTAATGACCTGCTGTGAGAATGATATTCAGTTCTTGGGCTATGAGGTTGTAAATGAAACTGGGGTTCAGGTTAATATAGACGACTGTATTTATCTTGAATGTACAGTTCATCATGAGTATTCAGCTATAGCTGGAGAAGAGGTAGTAATGCTACACGCAAAGGGTATTACTAAGCTTAAGCCTGAGAAGGAACAGGTTTTAACATTGTAATTTAAAAAAAGTCGCATTAGACCCTACTATTTTGATGGTAGGGTCTTTATTATTCATATAGAATTTAGTATAATAAACTGGGGTAAAATTCCCTGATTGGAGATGGTAATTTGAAAAAGTATAATACAAGTGAGGCTTTAGAGACAATTGAGCTAGGCAAAAGAGTTGGAAGCCTATTAAAGCCAGGGGATGTTGTTTTACTAACGGGTGATTTATCTGCAGGAAAGACAACTATAACTAAAGGAATTGGTGCTGCGCTTGGAGTAACTAAAATTATTAATTCTCCTACCTTTACAATTGTTAAATCATATCAAGGTAACTATAAGCTATATCATTTAGATTTATATCGCTTAGATGGCTTAAATAGTGATTTTGATTTAGAGGAATATATAGAATCTGATGGCGTTTGTGTAATTGAATGGCCATATCAGGTTAGTGAGATTTTACCTGATGAATATCTAAAGATAGATTTAAGAAGATTAGGTGAATTTGATAGAGTTATTGAAATAGAGGGTAATGGAAGATACAAGTCTATTGAGGAGGCATTATAAAATGTATTCATTAATTTTAGATTCTGCAACTAAGATATTATATGTTGCCTTAATAAATGATGGTAATGTTTTATATGAAAAATATATAGAGGGCTCTAATGATCATGCTAAAAACATTGTCTTTAGAGTTGATGAGGCTTTAAATACAGCAGGAATTAAGGCTAAGGATTTAGATGAGATTATTTGTGGTGTTGGACCAGGCTCATATACAGGCGTAAGAATGGCTGTTACAGTATGCAAGATGCTAAGCATATTTATGAAAAAGTCATTATATACTATATCAACATTACAGCTTATTTCCTCAAGCAATAAGGGTGTATGCTTATCAATGATAGATGCAAGACGTGGTAATGCCTTTGGCTGTATCATTGATAATGATAAGAATGAGTATATTATAGATGAGGCCTTATATTCAAAGGAATATTTAGAGGCCGAGGCAGCTAAATACACTAATGTATCAGTTTCAACTGAAGCAAGATATAAGGTAGATCCTTTATATGTTTTAAGAAATAAGGTATTAGTTAAGGAGCCACATTTATTAGTTCCTAACTATTTAAGAGAAACTGAAGCAGAAAGAAATTTACATGATAAGAAGAATTAAATTAGAGGATATAGATAGGGTTGTTGAGCTTGAGCTAAGTACCTTAGGTACAACCCTAGGAAGGGAAATGCTAGTAGAGCTACTTGATAATTCCTTTTCGTATATCTATGTTTATGAGGAAAATAATATAATTGTTGGCTATATTTCTTATTCCTTTGATGGTGATATTGCAGAGATGCTTAACTTTGCTGTAGATAAAGGCTATCAGGGAAGAGGTATAGGTAATTTTTTACTTAGCTATACCCTTAGTGAACTTGATGATATGAAGGCTAAATCAGCTATTTTAGAGGTTAGAGAAGGAAACCTAAGAGCTAGTAGCTTATATTTTAAGTATGGCTTTAGGCTTATTCATACAAGAAAGAATTATTATAGCAACAATGAAAATGCTTTGGTCCTAGAAAAGAGGTTTGAGGTATAGTATGGAAAAAACAAACGCAATGCGTATGCTAGATCAAAAAAAGATAAAGTATGAGGTATTTGAATATCCACATGAGGAGGGAGTTTGTGTAGATGGCTCTACCGTTGCTCATATGCTTCATGAGGATCCTAATCAGGTTTTTAAAACACTTGTTACAGTATCAAATGATAAGAAATTCTTTGTTTGTGTTGTACCAGTAGAATGCGAGCTTGATTTAAAGAAATGTGCTAAGGCTGCCGGTGTAAAGAGCCTAGTTTTAATTCCAGTTAAGGACTTATTTCCACTTACAGGCTATGTAAGAGGAGGCTGCTCCCCAATTGGTATGAGGAAGACATTCCCAACGCTAGTTGATTTAAGCGCTGCAAATTATGATGAGATAATTTTCTCAGGTGGTAAAATTGGTACCCAAATTAAGATGAACCCACAGGATTTAACAAAGCTTATTAGGGTTAGCTATGCTGACCTTAGAAAGGAGTAGTATATGCTAGTTTTAGGAGTAGAAAGTAGCTGTGATGAAACCTCAGTAGCCATTGTAAGAGATGGTAAGGAGGTTCTTGCTAACGTAATAAATTCACAAATTAAGATACACGAGCTATTTGGAGGTGTTGTACCAGAGGTTGCCTCTCGTCAGCATGTTTACCAAATAACTTTAGTTTTTGAGGAGGCATTTAAGGTTGCAGGGGTTAAGCCTGAGGATATTGACCTTGTTGCTGTAACTGAGGGACCAGGCTTAATTGGTTCACTTTTAGTTGGAGTAAATGCCGCTAAGACCTTCGCAATGATGTATGATAAGCCACTTATTGGTGTACACCATTTAGCTGGTCATATTTATGCTAATGCAATTGAGCATGAAATGCACTTCCCTTGTATTGCACTACTAGTAAGTGGTGGTAATACTGAGCTAATTTATATGAAGGAGCATTTCTCATTTGAAATAATTGGTGAAACCCTAGATGATGCTGTAGGCGAGGCCTATGATAAGGTTGCAAGGGTTGTAGGTCTTCCTTATCCAGGAGGCCCACATGTTGATAGGCTTGCCCATGAGGGATCTGATACCTATCATTTACCAAGGGTTTACCTTGAGGATGGTAGCTATAATTTCTCATTCTCTGGTCTTAAGAGCGCAGTTATCAATTTAGCACATAACGCTCATCAAAGAGGCGAGGAAATTAAGCCTAAGGATTTATGTGCATCCTTCCAGGCTTCTGTTACTGAGGTATTAGTTCGTAAGACCTTAAACCTAGCTCGTGAAAAGGGCTGCAAGGATATTATCGTTGCTGGTGGAGTTAGTGCTAATAAGGGACTAAAGGAAAGATTTATGAACGAGGGTAAGGACTTCAATATTTGTATTCCTTCAATTCGTTATTGTACAGATAATGCAGCAATGATTGCAGCTGCAGGCTATTATCAATTTAAAAAGAATCCAACCCTATCAGATTTAACCTTAAATGCTGATTCATCATTGGAGCTATTAAGTAAATAAGCAGTGTGGGTGAGCAATCACCCATTAGTGCTTTATAGAAATAAATTTAAGTATAGAGTTTTAGCCACTTTTGTTATATAATAAAGTGAGTATTTTGGGAAAAGGAATGATATTATGGCAGAGATAAATAATTTTATTAAGACAATCATGCAGCAGGATCTTGAGAGTGGTAAGGTAGATGAAATTGTTACCCGCTTCCCACCAGAGCCAAATGCATATTTACATATTGGTCATGCTAGAGCTATTATCACAAACTTTGAGCTAGCAAAGGCCTTTAATGGTAGAACAAATTTAAGATTTGATGATACTAATCCTGCAAAGGAGGATACAGAATTCGTTGAGGGTATTATGTATGATTTAGCATGGCTAGGCTATAAGCCACAAAACGTATTCTATGGATCAGATTATTTTGAGGCTACATATGAAAAGGCAGTATTGCTAATTAAGAAGGGGCTTGCCTATGTAGATGACCTTTCTCAGGAGGAAATGAGTAAGTACCGTGGTACCTTAACTGAGCCAGGAAAGAATTCTCCATATAGAGATAGAAGTGTTGAGGAAAACCTAAAGCTATTTGAGGAAATGCGTGAGGGTAAGTACAAGGAGGGTGAAAAGACCCTAAGAGCTAAGATTGATATGGCTCATCCAAACATCAACATGCGTGACCCAGCAATGTATCGTATTTTACATATAAAGCATCACCGTCAGGGAAACAAGTGGTGCATTTATCCAATGTATGATTTCGCTCATCCACTACAGGATTCATTTGAGGGAATCACTCATTCATTATGCTCACTAGAGTATGATAATCACCGTATTTTATATGACTGGTTCGTTGAGAAGTGTGAAATGGAGCATGTTCCACATCAATACGAATTCGGTAGATTAAATATTAATAATACAATTATGTCTAAGCGTTACCTAAGAGCTCTTGTAGATGCTAAGAAGGTAAGCGGCTATGATGACCCTAGAATGCCTACATTATGTGGCTTACGTAGACGTGGCTTTACACCAGATTCTATTCGTAACTTCATTTTAGGTACTGGTCTATCAAGAGTTAATTCAACTGTTGATTCATTCCAGCTAGAGGAAGAGCTTAGAAATGATTTAAAGTATAAGACCTTAAGACCTAACGCAGTAATTAACCCAGTTAAGGTTATTATTGATAACTATCCAGAGGGTGTAGTTGAATATCTTGACTGCCCTAATAACCAAGAGGTACCAGAGATGGGTGAACGTAAGATTGCCTTCTCAAGAGAGGTATATATTGAGCGTGAGGACTTCATTGAGGTTAAGCCTAATAAGAAATGGAAGAGACTTGCTTTAAATGTAGAGGTACGTTTAATGCATGCTTACTTCATTACTGCAACTAGCGTAGAGAAGGATAGTAATGGTGAAATCACTTGTATCCATGCTACCTACGATCCAGCTACACGCTCAGGCAGTGGCTTTGATGAGCGTAAGCCAAATGGTAATATTCACTTTGTAGAGGCTACTACAGCAATTCCTGCAGTGTTTAGATTATTAGAGCCATTAATGCTAGATGAAACTGAGGAAAATAAGGATTTAGACTTTATGGAAAGATTAAATCCAGATTCACTTCAAATTAGAAATGGCTTTGTTGAGGAAAGCCTAAAGGATACTAAGCCTTTAGACCATTATCAATTCATTAGAAATGGTTACTATGTAACTGATAAGGATTCTACTAAGGATAAGCTAGTATTTAATAGAACCTGTGGATTAAAATCATCATTTAAACTATAGGCTTTAAAGTTTATAAATAAAATGGTATTAGGACTGTCGAAAGACAGCCCTTTACTACGTATATAAGGAGATTATTAGAAATGTTAAAAACAGTTAATTTAGGTTTACAATATGGCTCAAGAAAGCTATTTGAGCATGTAGATATTCAGTTTACTAAGGGTAACTGCTATGGTATTATCGGTGCTAATGGTGCTGGTAAGTCTACATTTTTAAAGGTATTATCAGGTGAAATTGAAAGTACCAACGGTGAGGTAATAATGGACAAGAATGAGCGTATGTCTGTTTTAAGGCAGGATCAGCACGCTTATGATAATGAAACAGTAATCAACACTGTTTTACTTGGCCATAAGAGATTAATAGAAATTATGCAGCAAAAGGATGCACTTTATGCTAAGGAGGACTTCACTGATGAGGATGGAGTTCTTGCGGCAGAGCTTGAGGGTGAATTTGCTGAGCTTGGTGGCTGGGAGGCTGAAAGTGATGCAGAAACTCTATTAAGTGGTCTTGGTGTTGGTAGTGAGTATTTATATCAAACTATGGCTGATATTGATGCTAAAATTAAGATTAAGGTATTATTAGCTCAGGCCCTATTTGGTAACCCAGATATTCTATTATTAGACGAGCCTACTAATAACCTTGATTATAAGTCAACTAGATGGCTAGAAAACTTCCTATTAAACTTTGAAAATACCGTATTAATCGTATCTCATGACCGTCACTTCTTAAATAATGTATGTACTCATATTTGTGACGTTGATTATGGGAAAATTAAGCTTTATGTTGGTAACTATGAGTTCTGGTATGAATCAAGCCAGCTAGCTCTTCAGCAACAAAAGGATCAAAATAAGAAGGCAGAGCAAAAGGTTAAGGAGCTACAGGAATTCATTGCTCGTTTCTCTGCTAATAAGTCTAAGAGTAGACAAGCAACAAGCCGTAAGAAGCTACTTGATAAGATTAATATTGAGGATATTGAGCCATCAAGCAGAAGATATCCATATATTGGCTTTAAGCCAAATAGAGAGGTTGGTAATGATATTTTAATAGTAGAGGGCTTAACTAAGCCAGGTCTATTTAATAATCTTACCTTCACTGTCAATAAAAATGATAAGATTGCAATTTTAGCGGAGAATTCAACTCAAATTACCGCCTTATTTAATATTTTATCAGGTAAGGATACTGATTATACAGGTAAGTTCAAGTGGGGTATTACAACCACTACTGGCTACCTACCTCAGGAGAATAAGGAATACTTCAATAAGGATTTAACCCTTGTTGATTGGTTAAGACAATATTCTAAGGAGGATCAAACTGAAACCTTTATTCGTGGCTGGCTTGGTAGAATGCTATTTAGTGGTGAGGAAAGCTTAAAGAAGTGTAACGTTCTATCTGGTGGTGAGAAGGTTAGATGTATGTTTGCAAAGCTAATGCTTGAGTGCCCTAATGTATTAGTATTAGAGGACCCAACTAACCATCTAGACCTTGAAAGCATCACTGCCCTAAATGAGGGTATGATAAACTATAAGGGTAATATCCTATTCTCATCTCACGATGCTGAGCTACTTCAAACAGTAGCTAATAGAATTATCTCAATTAAGCCAGATGGCTCATTTGAGGATAGAAGTGAAACATATGAGGAATTCATAGAAAGATAATTGGTAATTAAATATGGATTTATTACAAGGACTAAATGATGCTCAGCGTTTAGCCGTTACCACAACAGAGGGACCTGTTATGGTCATGGCTGGTGCTGGTGCAGGTAAAACAAAGGTATTAACAACTAGAATTTCATATATTATAGAGGAGCTTGGCATTAATCCATACCAAATTCTTGCAGTAACCTTTACTAATAAGGCTGCAAATGAAATGAAGGAAAGGGTAGGACGCATGCTTGGTATTGAAACTAAGCAAATGTGGATATCTACCTTCCACTCATTTTGCTCTAGATTACTACGTAGAGAAATAGGTGCTCTAGAGGGATACACTAAGTACTTTACTATTATTGATGATGAGGATGCAATCAAAATAGTTAAGGAAATATTAAAGGAAAATGATTTTGATGATAAGCCAAAGGATATGAGGCACTGGATTAGTAATAGTAAAAATTTTGAAAATTATACTATTAAGGATCCATTTGTAAGAGGCCGCTTTATCCAGGTTTTAAATGAATATAATAGACGTCTTAAGGCAGATAATTTATTAGATTTCGATGATTTAATTATTAAAACAATTGAGCTATTTAAAGAAAATCCAAGAATTCTTGAAAGATATCAAAATCAATTTGAATATATAATGGTAGATGAGTTCCAGGATACGAATTCATTACAATATAAGCTAGTATTTATGCTTAGTGCGAGAACCCATAATTTATTTGTTGTAGGTGATGATTTTCAGTCTATTTATTCCTTTAGAGGTGCGAAGATTGAAAACATTAATAAGCTTAGAAAGGATTATTTAGAAACTAAGCTAATCCTACTTGAAAAGAACTACCGCTCTACAACTCAAATCTTAAATCTAGCTAACTGCATTATTAAAAATAATCCTAATCAAATTAAGAAGGTATTAACAAGTAATAATAAGGAAGGAGAGCTTCCTATTTATTATCATGCTGATTCTTCCTATGATGAGGTTATGTTTGTTATTGATAAGATTAAGGAGCTAATGCTAAAGGGCTATAAACATAGTGATTTTGCCATAATGTATAGGGCTAACTATATTTCTCGTAACTTTGAGGATTCCTTAGTTAAATATCAAATGCCTTATAGAATCTATGGAGGACTATCCTTCTTCAGTAGAAAGGAAATTAAGGATGTTATTGCATACCTACGCTTAATAGTAGATAGTAATGATGATTTCTCATTTAAAAGAATAATTAATGTTCCTAAGAAGGGTGTAGGTAATGCTATAGTAAGCAAGCTTAGCACTGAGGCTATTAATGCAGGCCTTTCCTTATATGAGGCTATACCAGCCTATACTGGTAAGGGCCAGGGAGCTAATGCTTTAGCTGAATTTAAAAGAAGCTTAGACTCTATTAAGGCTCAAATTGAAAATGTTACCCTAAGAGACCTTGTCGATATGATTTTAAAGGAAATGAATTATGATGAGGAGCTTAAGAGTGATAAGGATACCTATGATGATAGGCTTCAAAACATTAAGGAATTTAAATCAGTTTTAAAGGAAGCAGAGGAAAGCTATGAGGGTGAAACTAATTTAGAAAAGCTTCATAGCCTACTATCAGATTTATCACTTAGAAGTGATAATGAGGATAATAATGAGGAGGATGCTATTATTCTTACAACCTACCATCAGGCTAAGGGCCTTGAGTTTAAGGTAGTATTTATGGTAGCAACCGAGGAGGGAATATTCCCATCAGCTAATTCCTACACTAATGAGGAAATTGAAGAAGAAAGAAGAATTTGCTATGTAGGCCTAACTAGAGCTAAGGAGCATTTATTCATTACTAATTCAACTAACCGCTTTATGTGGGGTCAGCATCAATATATGTCCCCATCACGCTTTATTGATGAGATGGATTCTAATCTATATGAAAATGCTAAGAAGAAGCTTTCGGTACCTAAGCCTAAAAAAGAGGCTATTAGCCGTCCAAGCTTTGGCTATACAAAGCCTGCCTCAAAGCCTTCAGCAGCCCCTCAGTCATGTAATTATCAGGCTGGAGATAAGGTTAACCACAAGGTATTTGGTGATGGTATGGTTGTAGCAGTTTCAGGAGATATATTAACTGTTGCCTTTGGTGTGAAATTTGGTGTTAAGAAGCTTAAGGCTAATCACCCATCTATAAGAAAAATAGAAAAATAAGACCACCTAGTGTGGTCTTTTGACATTATAATAACTTTGAAATAGAGTAAAGGGATAGCAGCTAAAGTGGTACCACTTTAGCTGCTA
>JAHHSW010000040.1 GCA_020024985.1 Anaeroplasmataceae bacterium
ATGGTAAGATGTGTATAGTTCATACAGAGCTCCTTTCTGCGTAGCGTTATGTGTGGTAAAACCATTATACCATGCTTCTGTCTCAACTTCTTCATTTTTCTAAACTGATGAATTACAAATAAAGCACCAATTAGACAGGCTAAAAAATCTGCAATTGGGCCTGAATATAAAATTCCATCTATACCTAGATATATTGGTAGGATTATTAATAGTGGTACTAAAAATAATAGCTGTCTAGATAGAGATAAAAATACTCCCTTAATAGGCTGACCAATAGATGAGAATAAATTATTACACATAAATGATATTCCAACTCCTATTATCATTGATAAAAATATTCTCATGGTCTTTTCAGCAAATTCAAAATATAGGGGATCCTTAGAGGTACCAAAGGCCTTTATTACTATTCCAGGAATTGCCTCAACTATGATTAAACCAATGGCTCCTACTATTACATCTATTAATACCGCAATTTTAAAGGTCTTTATAACCCTATCATATTTCTTAGCACCATAGTTATAGCCCATAATAGGCTGAGTACCCTGATTAATTCCTACATAAAAGGCTATAAATAGAGCATTTATCTTCATTACAATACCAAAGGCAGCAAGAGGAATATTTTCTCCATAGATAGAGGCAGCACCATATTCCTTTAGTGAATTATTCATTAATACCTGAACTATAAATAAAGCAATTTGATTTAAGGAATTACTCATACCTAGGGAAGCTATATAATACCACTTCTTAAAATTAAGGCTTAAGGAATTCTTATTTATATCTATTCTTTTAAATCTAAAGATATAAACAATAGATATTAGGGCAGATATAACCTGAGATATTACTGTAGCTATAGCCGCACCCTCAATTCCCATATCAAATGTAAATATTAAAATTGGGTCTAAAATAGTATTTAATACTGCACCAACAAGCATACTTATCATTGCGTACCTTGGGCTACCATCAGCTCTAATTAAATTACCCATCGCATTATTAATAATTAAAAAGGGCATACCTATTAGAGTTATTTTAGCGTAGGTATAGGCATAGGGATAAACATCAGCTGGAGCACCAAAGGCAGTAATCATACCCTTTAGGCATAATTCTCCTACTACTGCATAAATAACACCAAGTATTAGCATCATCCATAAAGCATTACCACAAATTTTAGAGGCATTCTCCTTATCATCCTTACCTAAAAGAATAGATATATTAGAGGCAGCACCTACACCAATTAATAATGATATAGCTAAGGAGATAGAGGTTAATGGGAATACTACATTAGTCGCAGCATTACCAAGTGGTCCTACTCCCTGACCTATAAATATTTGGTCAACTATATTATAAAGTGATGATAGTAGCATTGCTAATATAGATGGTATTGCAAATTTTCTTATTAGCTTACCTAGAGCTTCATAGCCTAGTGGATTCATTTCATTTACATTTTTTCCTTCCATAATAAAAACTCCTAACTTGTAAGATTATAGCATAAATTAGGAGTCTTTTCCTAGTATTTTATTAAAAATTTGCTAATATAGGCTATTACTCAACAGATTTTAAGGATTCAACCATTAATACCCCATTTATCTTAGTAACTAAAGCTAAATTGACTAAGGCATTAGTACCTATAGTAATTACTAAAGAAATTACATAAGAATTTGGAAATACTGTATATAAGAACTCTACAAGTGGAGTTTGATTAACCATAAGGGTTAATATCTCCATAGGTAGCCCAAGAAGCAAACCAAATCCTACTCCAATAAGGATAAGAATTATACTTTCATAAAATAGGGAGGCTGAAATTTCCATTTTAGAGAAGCCTAATACCTTTAGGGTAGCTATATCTCTTTCTCTTTCCCTAAAGTTAAGCAGTGATAAATTATATAGTACTACTACTGCAAGTAAAATTGCAAAACCCTTACCCGCTAGGGTCATTAAGGAAATACTAGACATATAGGAATTTAGTAAATCGACATTTCCCTTATAGGTTTTAGTATTAGATATACCATCTATATTATTAATTTCCTTTAAGACCTCATTAGGATCATATGAATCAGCTATATCTATCCAGGCATTAGTTTTTACCCTTCCAAGCCTATCATAATCATTATAGGCTCTATTAATATAAATACCATGCTGGTAGAAAACATCTAAAACAAGGCCTATTTTACCAGTAAATGACATACCTAAGGCCTGAAAGCTTATAGTATCTCCCTTACCTACCTTAAGTTTCTTCGCAAGCTTACCTGTAATAATTAGCTTATCCTTAAGCTCATAGCCACTAATATTTAAAAAGCTTGAATTATCATCAATCACATAAACTAGGCTTTGATAGCTAATGCTTCCACTGCTTAGGGTTGTTGGTAGGGTAGTGTATTCCTCTACCTTGTTAACCCCAGAAATAGCCTTTAGCTTA
This sequence comes from Anaeroplasmataceae bacterium, assembly GCA_020024985.1. Lineage (GTDB taxonomy): Bacteria > Bacillota_I > Bacilli_A > Acholeplasmatales > Anaeroplasmataceae > Anaeroplasma. The sequence goes on from JAHHSW010000040.1 coordinate 2,414, forward strand.
TTAAGCTTACTATCATTAGATGTGTAGTTTGAATATAAATCAGCACTATAGAAATTTTTGATATCACTATCTACTCCAAAGCGTAAGGTATCATCTATTCCAAAGCCACAGACCAAAAGGGCAGTACAGCCACATACTCCAAGTATAACCATCAATGACTTAGCTAGGTTTAGCCTTATATTTCTAAGCGCCATTCTAATTGGAATCGAGGCCTTAGTTACCTTATAATCATGCCTTGAGGCCTTAGCTACCTTTACCTCTCTTGGTCTCATTCCCATTGCGGGATTAAGCCTTGCCTCCTTAATAACCACCGTAAGGGTTACAAGGGCAGTTACAAGTAATACAATAGCCATAGATAAAAGCATCTCAGGAATAGCTATAGTATAGCCAATTTCTGGAAGTGTATATAAAATTGCATATTTTTGATTCATAATCATAGGTATTATAAATGGTCCTGCTATAATACCTATTAATATACCTATTAAAACAATATCTATGCTTAAGGCCATATAATGGAATACTACTCTTGCTGTCGATATACCTAGGGCCTTCATCGTACCTATTTGAATTCTTTCCTTGATAATTATTTGAGAGATAGTAGTTAATACAACGAGTATTGCTACAAAAAAGAAAATTGTCGGGAAGATGTATGATAGCTTCCTAGCCTGGACTATATCATTTTGGATAGTTACATTACTAGCTAAGGAATCCTTATCAATACACATTATTAAATTTCTTTTTCCTTCCTCCTTACTCATAAAATAGCTATTTATCTTTTCCTTAATTAAATCAATATTTGAAATATCATTAAGCTTAATAACATATTGATTTGGCTTAACATAGCTATCCATAAGAAGCTTAATAATATTATTAATATCCATAAGCCTTATAAAGCTTATAAGCTCATAATTAGGATCCTCCTTAGCTACTGCCTCTGGCTTATGATAGCTTTCTAGTAGAGCCTTTATAGCCTCTTTTTTAAAATAGCTACTATAAGTAAAAATGAGGTATTATTCATTTGTGAATTTTGAACATTTTCAGCAAAGCTCATGCTGCCTGTTATTTTTAAATTAAGGGTAAGATAGGGCTCATTTAAAATATCCTCCTTACCAGCTATATGGCATAGCCTTATGGCATCTAAAATACTTTTTTCACTACCATCAAAGCTACCAATCTTCATATCAGCTAGAGCTTCTACTAAGGCTGAAATAGAAAATTTAACCGGTACAGCTAAATATTCTCCGTTTTCATCATACCACCTTATTTCTGAGCCCTGCTTATGGGTATCTAAAAGCCTAGAATCGATAATAAAGAAATCCTCTTCCTCTATATTATCAGTATTAGCTGCCTTATTAATAGTAGGAAGCTTATCACTAATTAAAGCAGTTGCCTCATAAACCTGAAGCTTACTAGGAAGTGAAAATCTTTCCTCTACCCTACCGCTACTAGAGGTAATATTTTTAATTTCATTAAAACCATTTTCATCATAGCTTCCGGTATTTACCCAGATATCAGCCATATTAGATTCTAAATATAGCTCATCTACTCTTTTATTTATGCTTTTAGCATTAGAGGTTAAGCCAACAAATAGGGTCATAGCTAGAGCCGTAATTAATATTACTGCTAAAAAATGAAGCTTAGAATGAAGAATCGCTCTAAGCTTCATTTTAGCTAAAAGTCCTGAGGTACTATTCTTATTTACCATACTACCTCACCCGGATCCTTTATATCGCTATTAAGCCTAACACTAAATATTTCGCCGTCCTGTATTTCAATAACCCTATCCGCTACATCAGCAATAGATGAGTTATGGGTTACAATTACTACTGTCATATTATATTCATTAGAAATTTCTCTTAAAAGCTTAATGATTTTTACACCAGTTTTACTATCTAGGGCACCAGTTGGCTCATCACATAAAAGTAGGCTTGGGTTTTTAACAATTGCACGAGCAATTGCTACCCTCTGCTACTCACCTCCAGATAGCTGAGATGGGAAATTACGCTCACGACCAAGTAAGCCCACCTTTTCTAGTATTTCCTTACTATCTAAGGGATTATCAGCTACACTTTCAGCTAATCTAACATTTTCTAAAGCAGTTAAATTAGGCATTAGATTATAAAACTGAAAGACAAAGCCAATTCTTTTTCTTCTAAATAAACCAAGCTCCTTGCTATTAAGGCTTGTAACCTCCTTACCATCAACTAGGTATTCTCCGTAGCTTGCTAAATCCATACCACCTAATATATTAAGTAGGGTAGATTTACCAGCACCTGAGGCACCAAGAATAACGACAAATTGCCCCTTTTCTATTTGAAAGCTTACATTATTTAAGGCCTTTACCTCATTTTTAGTATGCTCATTATATATTTTAGATATATTTCTTAAGACTATTTGACTCATAAAATCGACTCCCTTCTATCTATATTTCTATTATAAATAGCATTTCTCTATAATGCAAGAAAACCCGAGGCTTCAAGATAATTTCAAATAAAATCTTAAGGCCTCGGGCTAAGCTTAATTATTAATATTTAGTTTCCTTTATTTTCAGGCTCTTCCTCATCTACTGTTACATAAACTGGATCTAAGGCCTTATTAGGTATCTCATCACCAACAGGGATTTCCTCTAATACCTCTTCCTCTGTTACAAGTAATGGCTCCTCACCATCCTTAGCTAATAGCTTCTTATATAGAGTATCCATTAATATAGCACCTAGTGGAGCTGTAAATAGGATTGATACTACAGCAGCTGTTAAAACTATTGTACCACAGGCAAGGCCATCACCTAAGGCGATTGCGCCAATTGAAGCTTGAACTGTTGCCTTTGGAATATAAGACATAATAATATAGGCTCTTTCCTTGGCTGTATACTTAGTCTTAATAAGACAGCACATAACACCACAAGAACGGAATACTAGAGAAATTGAGATTAAGCCAACTAGCTTTAAGCCGTCCATACCGAAGGCTAATTCAGCCCTTGTAGCACAGCCTACTAAAACAAATAGTAAAACCTCAAATACCTTCCATAGCTGATTATAGGCAGGCTTAATTTCCTTAGCACTGCTTTCATGAGTAGATAGAATATAAATACCCATCGCAATAATACCAAGTAAGCCACTAAAATAGCCCATGCTATACTTTTCTAAAATAACCATACAAATAGATGCTATTATAGTTAATGAAATCTTAATCCATTTATTTACATTATATCTCTTATATAGCATTACCATTAATACGCCAAAGATAACACCAAGAAGGATTCCTAAAATAATGCTTGATGGTATTTGAAGTAGGGTTAAGCCAATATTAATGCTTCCACCTAGCTCCTGTGACTTTAATACACCCTCAAAGGCTGTAAATAATACAATAACAAAGATATCATCACAGCTAGAGCCTGCAAGCACTAGCTCTGCAACATTATGCTTAGTACCATATTTTTCATCCATTAGCTTAATCATTCTAGGTACTACTACTGCAGGTGATACTGCAGCAAGCACACTACCCATTAATAAAGCCTCTAAATAATCAATACCTAAAATTAATGGTGCGAATATTGTTATACCAACAATCTCAAAGATTGCAGGAACCATACACATCATTATTGCTGGTCTACCAATTTTCTTAAGAGTCTTAATATCTAATGATAAGCCCGAACGAGTTAAAATAATAACTAAGGCTATCTTTCTTAGGATTGAAGAAATCTTAAGTAAATTAGCATCTACTATGTTGAATAAGGATGGTCCTAATAATATACCAAGAATGATATACCATATTAGCCTTGGCATTCTTATCTTATTAAATACCCATCCACCAAGGTAGCCTAGACCAAAGATCATTATTAGGCTAAATAAAAAGCTTCCAGCCTGCTGAATAAATTCCATAAATTAAATACCCCCATATTAAAATAAAAAAATGCTGATTTTTTCTATACTAAAAAAATTAGTACAGACGTCATCAGCATTAAATGCGGTTTAGCTTTCGCAAGGAAGAACATCATTTCCTCTTCATAACAAATTATATACCCCTTTTCAATAAGTTTCAAGAGAAAATAGCAAATAATCGCTAGGTTATAAGGCCTAGCGATTATAAAAGTATGTGTGTATATGATTTTATTTATGTTTTAGAATTTTTGAATTAAAAAGCTTGTGTTTTTATTATTTAAGCATTGGCAATTTGCTTACCAAATTCTACTAAAGAATCCTCGTCCTCAGGAGCATCATTACAAATAACTCCCTCACCATTAATTAAATCAGCACCAGCTGACATACATCTATCCTGCCAGTTACGCATCCATTCACCATCGCCCCAGCCGTATGAACCGAATAATGCTACCTTCTTACCTGATAGCTTACCCTCAAGCTCAGCCATAAATGGCTCAAACTCATCCTCCTCTAGCTCCTCAGAGCCCATTGCAGGACAACCAAGAACTAGCTTATCATACTCTGCTGCATCAGCTGCAGTAATCTCAGATACAGTATAAACATCACAATCAAGGGTTACACTCTTAATTCCCTTAGCAATAAGCTCAGCCATTGCCTCAGTGTTACCTGTACCACTCCAATAAATTACACCTATTTTTCCCATAATAATCTTCCTTCCTTTCTTAGCCTAAGCCCTTACAGCAAGCTTATCAACTGCTGTACCCTTCTTGTACTGCTGATAATATAGGGCTGAGCATTTTTTAAATTGAGCAAATTTCTTTTCAGCCTTATTAATATCTCCATATACCTTCCAGGTTCCTACTAGCTTACAGCCTAATGATTTATGGTTAATAAATCCAAATACATCCTCTACAGGGTAGCCTAAAAACAAACCAATCT
>JAHHSW010000041.1 GCA_020024985.1 Anaeroplasmataceae bacterium
TGCAAGTGGAAATAATTATTATGTGAGATTAATTAGCTTAGTTGGAATTCATAATTTTATATTTATAGTTATTTCTATATTAATGCCATTTTTCATTTTAAAGTTTAAGATGAGAAAGGTTACAGTAGATCAAATGTATTCCCTACCTATAAAAAGAGAGCATTTGTATTTAGAGAAGTATCTATTTGGCTTAATTTGTATATTTATTCCTTATACAGTTTCAATGCTAGGAGCTCATTTAACGGCCTTATTTAATCCTAATATATTTAATGTATTTCCTAATTTCTATTATGTTATACCTGCTTATTTTGCGGTGGGACTCCTTTTAATAATTTTTTATACGCTATCATGCTTTTTCTTTACAAGATGTAATTCAATGCTTGATGGTATATTAGTTAGCCTTGCTGCAATATTATTTTTAAGCCTTTTAGGCTTTGCTATCCTACTTGGAAATAGTGGAGGAGCAGTTAAGGCGACTTATAATATAATAAATAAGCTAAATATAATTTATTTGGCTAATTTTTTAGGTACTAGCTTTAACTGTCTTATTGAGAATGAAAATCTAAGTTATATCAGAGATAATTGGGATTTATTCATTTATTTAGGAATATATGTTGTAATTGCAGGCCTAGCCTTTTATGGCTATTTACATTTTAATAAGCAAAGTAAGGCTGAAAATACTACAGGCATAAGCCGCTCTTATTTTGCCTATAGGCTTTGGATTCCTCTTTATGCGGTAGCAGGAGGACTATTGATTCCTAATTCGTCATTTGCCTTTTTCTCTATAATGGTTGTAGTAATAGTCTTTATTTATCTTGGTATATTAATTCATTTAAGAAGTGTAAAGCTTACTGATAAAATATATATTGCTGCCTATGGAGCCTTTGCGGTAGGCTTATTATTAAAGCTATTGTTTTTGTAAAAAAATCTTTACAAGTAAAATAACATAGGATATAATACCACTAGTTAGTTTTGGCTAATTAGGAGGAAAGACTATGAAAGCAAAAAAGATTATATTAATCATTGTTGGATCAATATTTTTAGGTATCGGTGCTGTAGGTGCAGTATTACCTTTACTTCCTGCCTTCCCATTCCTACTTGTAGCAGCAATTTGCTATGGTAAAAGCAGTGAAAGGCTAAGTAGCTGGTTTAGAGGTACTAAGCTATATAAGAATAACCTAGAATCATTTGTTAAGGGTCAGGGTATGACCTGGAAAACAAAGATTAAGGCTATGATTACTGTAACTATTCTTATGGCTATTGGAATGTTCTTTTTAAGAAATAATAGGGTAGGCTTAATAATACTTGCCTGTGTATGGGTATTCCATATGCTATTATTCCCATTCATGATTAAAACTCATCATAAGGAAGTAGCTAATGATGATAATGAGGTTTTAGTTATAGAGGATGAGGAAAAGGCCTTAGAGGAAGCTAATGAGCTTTCTATAGAGTAATAAATATTTTATAATGAAAAGCTCAGGAGATTGTGCTATAATATTTCCTGAGTTTTTATTTTATGAGGTGTGCTATGAATAAAAAAGAATTGCTAGATGATTATTTTAATATAGAGGTAGATAAGCTTGAGTGGAAGCTTTATTTAATGGATTTTAAGCCATCAATGGAGAATAATCCTTATTTATTTAGTGAGCTTAAATTTAAATCAATGGCTATGCTAAAGGCCTATGCTAGAGATTTATTCAATAATACCGGAAATCATGTTAATGATATGGCTATGGCTGAGGAGTATAGTGGTGAAAATAGAGAGGGTAAGCTATTATATTTAAGCCTAGAAAGTGACTTGATTAAGGAAAGCTATAATGCATTAATGGATTCAATTACAAGATTAAACCCTGAGGGCTTAGGAAGAGTAAAGGGCTATTTAGTAATGGGTATTAATAATGATAACCCTAGTGAAAATATTTGCTACGGCATATTAAGTAATCCAATTGAAAGGGTTAAGCTTGATAATTTGACCTATGCGATGGGTGAGGATGGATTAGATAAATCTACAATCGTTAGATATAAGCTTAAGGATAAGGCTGATTTCTTATTGTTCCAAAATAAGCTAATTAGCTTTAATTATAAGTTTGAAAAGCTATTTAAGCTACAATCAACCTTAAAAACCCTAAAGATGGAAGCAATTGATAGAATTATATTTAAGGGTAATTTAAGTAATAGTGATGAATTTAAAAAGTATTGTATTAACTTTAAATCAGCTAAGACCTTCCTTAATTTAAATGAGGAAAGGCTTCAAGCCTTAAATACCTTAGAGAATAGAGAGGAAATAGCTAAGAGATTCTCTATGCCCTTAGATAATGAAAAGAAGCTTATTATAAGAAATGAAAATGATTCTAAAAATTTATTAAGATATTTATGTAATAAAATTATTAAGGATGCAGATAGTGATAATCTATATTTAGTAGATAAGCTTACTAGGCTTGAGCTTGATGATATAGAATAAGTGAATAAAAAAGTGCTGAGTTTTGCTTTAAAAATATGTGGATAATTGTTAAAAATGGCGAGTTCGAAAATCAAACTGATAAAAATGGCTTTTAAAAGTCTAAAAGTCATAGCAGGAATTGTAATAAATACATTTAAAACATACAAAATCAATAATTATTTTCATTGTTTTTCATGAAAATCATTGAAAACAGCGCTTTCACATGATATAATCCAAGTATAAAATGGAGGGGTGACATTATATGGCAAATACTACTATTTACGATGTGGCCGGTGCTGCAAAGGTTTCATTAGCAACAGTAAGCCGCGTTATGAATAATCCTGAGAAGGTTAATCCTGAAACAAGGGAAAGAGTTTTAAAGGTTATTAAGGAATTAGGCTATAGACCAAACGCTATTGCTAGAGGCTTAGCTAGTAGAAAGACTACAACCGTTGGTATTGTTATGGCTGATGTATCAAGAGCTTCAACATCACAGCTTTTAGGTGGTATTATTGATATTGCCAAGAAGTATGATTACGCTATGAAGATATTCTCTATGGGTGAGGATGAGGATATCAAGGAGGTTATGCGTGCAGTAGTTGCTGAGCAGGTAGATGGTATTTTATTCTTAAATGATGAGCTAGATGCTGAGCAAATGGAGCTTGTTATGAATTTAATTAATGATGCGCAAATTCCTGTCGTTTTATGTAATGTAATTTATGATGGTAAGCATATTCCATCTGTAGCAATAGATTATGAGAAGGCTACCTATGAAATTACTAAGGGCCTAATTGAGGAGGGTAAGAAGGATATTTATCTTGCCTCAACTATTAGAAAGTATTCAATTAATAAGCTAAAGGAGAAGGGCTATGAGGAGGCTATGCAGGATGCTGGTCTTGAGCCACATTTATTCCGTACAAGTGGACTTGTTGAAATTAATAGTAAGGACTTTAGAAATTTAATTTCGCAGGAGCATGTTGATGCCTTAATCTCAGTAAGAGATAGTATTGCAATTAGCTTTATGAATGAGGCTATCAATCATGGACATAAGGTACCTGAGGATATTCAGGTAATTGGTCTACAAAATACAAAATATGCAATTTTATCAAGACCGAACTTGACATGTATGGATACTCCGGTGTATGATATAGGTGCTGTTTCAATGAGGCTATTAACAAAGTACATGAAGCAGGAAGAGGTAACCGATGCTCAAATTGTATTACCATACACAGTTGTAAGAAGAGGTTCAACAAATTAATAATCTGATGATTAGAACTAAGTAGTATTAATTATAGTAATTAGAGAATCTATGGCTGGTGAAAATAGATCAAGTTTTTAATATGAATTACACTCTAGGAGGATACATTTTATTGAGTGCTATATTATTTTAGTAATATAGAACTAAGGTGGTACCGCGTTTATTACGTCCTTAGATTAATTTCTAAGGACTTTTATTTTTATTAAAATAAGAAAATAGAGAAGGAGAAAAATTATTATGGGTATTTATGAGGAGCTAGAATGGAGAGGCCTTATTAAGGACGTATCTGATCCAGCTATTAGAGAAAAGCTTAATGCAGGAGGAATGACATTTTATATTGGTACAGATCCAACTGGAGACAGCCTTCACATTGGACATTTCTCAAGCTTTTTAATTTGTAAGAGATTAAAGGAGGCAGGACATCACCCAATTATTTTAGTTGGTGGTGGTACAGGCTTAATTGGTGATCCAAAGCCAGATAGCGAGCGTCCTATGATTACTAAGGAGACAGTTGATCATAACTTTAATTGCTTAAAGGCTCAGCTAGAGAATTTATTTGGAGTAGAGGTAGTCAATAACTACGATTGGTATAAGGACATTAATTTTATTGATTTCTTAAGAGATTTTGGTAAGTTCTTTAATGTTAATTATATGTTAAATAAGGATATTGTTGCGAGAAGATTAGCTGATGGTATTACATATACTGAGTTTTCATATATGATTATGCAGGCTTTAGACTTCTGGTATTTAAATAAAAATAAGAATGTAACACTTCAGGTTGCAGGTCAGGACCAATGGGGTAATATGACTGCAGGTATCGAGCTTATTAGAAAGAAGGAAAATGGTAGAGAGGCTTATGCCTTTACAATGCCACTTTTAACTAAGTCAGATGGTACTAAGTTCGGTAAGACTAATGGTAAGGCTATTTGGCTAGATAAGAATAAGACTAGTGCTTATGAAATGTATCAATTCTTCATTAACTCAGAGGATAGCAAGGTAATTGATTATCTTAAGTTCTTAACCTTCCTTTCTAAGGAGGAAATTATGGAGCTAGAGGAGAAGAATAATAAGCAGCCACATTTAAGAGAGGCACATAAGGCTTTAGCTCGTGAGGTTATTACCTTCCTACATGGTGAGGAGGCTTATAATCAAGCAGTTAAGATTTCTGAGGCTTTATTCAGTGGTAATATTAAGTCACTTACAGCTGATGAAATTGAAATGGGCTTTGAGGAAATCCCTTCAATCACTGGTAAGGAGTTCCCACTTTGTGAGGCTTTAATCGAGGCAGGTCTTGCTAAGAGTAAGAGAGAGAGTAGAGAATTTATTAGAAATGGTGCAGTAGCAGTAAATGGTGAAAAGGTTACTGATGAGGCAGCCGTTTTAAATAAGGATATGGCAATCGAGGGTAGATTCATTGTTCTTCGTCGTGGTAAGAAGCTATATTCATTAATTAGATACTAATAGCTAGTTAATTAGAAGCTTAAAGGGGAGATTATAGGTTTCCCCTTTAATATTATATAAGGATAGAAAAAAAGGATGGCGTTTGCCATCCTAATTAATTATCTTTTTCTACCTAGACCTATTTTGTTATAAACCTTATTAAGCTTTTTATTAGCTAGATAAATTGCATAATCACGACCGTTATCTAAAACCTCGTCAATTAGCTTAGAATTAATGATTTCGTTATAGCGCTTTTGAATTGGCTCAAGCTCAGCTGCGACTGCATCAGCAACAGCCTCCTTGAATAGAGCGTAGCTAGAATCCTTAAATTTAGCCTCAGTATCCTTTAGTGAGGTACCTGTACAGCATGAGTAGATTGTAAGTAGGTTAGAAATACCTGGCTTATTTTCTAAATCATATCTAATAGTAGCATCACTATCAGTTACGGCAGACTTAATTTTTTTCTTAGCAACATTGATATCATCAAGAAGTGCTATATAGCCCTTAGGGTTAGGGTCTGATTTACTCATCTTCTTTAGTGGGTCAGCAAGTGACATAATCTTCGCACCAGCCTCTGGAATAAAAGGCTCAGGAATTTTGAAGGTTTCACCGTATTTATTATTAAATCTTGCGGCGATGTCACGAGTAAGCTCTAGATGCTGCTTTTGATCAACTCCAACTGGGACACAATCACAGTCATAAAGAAGAATATCAGCAGCCATTAGGGCAGGGTAGGTAAGAAGGCCTGATGATACACCAGCTACCTGGCGTTCCTTCTTGTCCTTATATTGAGTCATTCTTTCAAGCTCACCAATATAGGTGTTGCACTGAAGGCACCAGCCAAGCTCTGCATGGTGTGGGACCTCAGATTGAATAAAGATATGACACTTTTCTGGGTCAAGGCCACAGGCTAGATATAGGGCAACTAGCTGCTTAATGTTTTTTCTAAGCTCTAGCTTTTCCTGTGGAACAGTAATTGCGTGTAAATCAGCTACAAAGACTAGCATATCAGTAAATCTAGGATCATCCTGTAGCTTAACAAAGTTTTTAACAGCGCCAAGGTAATTACCTAGGGTAATATTGCCACTTGGCTGAATACCTGAAATAAATCTCATTTTATTATCTCCTTATATAATATATTATAAAATAAAAAAAAGCATCCTAAAGCATTATGCTTAAGGACGCTACATTAGCGCGGTGCCACCTTAATTCTAATTTAATATTAGCTCTTTAGGATTAAGTTTTAAACCAATTCCCTAGATTACCGGTTTGATGCTTACACTATCCACCAATCGCTATGAACTAAAGTAATTTAAGTACTATCCTAATTATATTATTTAAGGTCTTAAAAATCAATAGTAATAGTATAATAAAAAAATGGTTTAATAATAGAAAGCTTTGGTGTATAATATAAACATTATAGATAATAAATGTTAATGCTTTATAAAGATGGAATTAACAATCTATAAAGAAAGAATGGGAAAATATGTTTTTTATATGTAAACTATTGTAAGTCTATAAAAAACAAGTATAATCTTACAAAAAGGAAAGGAGATTTAGTAGGTGCTATATCAAATACAAAAATATTACATTAAATATATAATAAGCTTTATTTTAGGAATAGGTGTAATGATTCTAGCTAATATCCTAGCTGAGGATTGGAAAAGCGTGACAACCTATGCTAATGGTAGCTTTGCAGCAGGAATGACTCTTATAGGCTGTGGAGGACTTTCTTGGTGCTGTTCTTTAGGTGCGTATGATATGATGAGCTATTTGTTCGTGAGAAAAGGTCCTAACGGATCTAAGCCTACTCTATATGACTATTCAGAGCAAAAAAGAGTTGAGAGAAGTGCTAATAAGCTATCATTTCTACCATACATCATTACAGGAGCAGTATTTGTCATAATAAGCTTAATTCTATTTATATTTATATAAATCTATCGTAAAAAGTTATATGTCACTTTTTAGCATCTCTTAAGTTACCTGTAACATATCCATAACGCCGTCTTTTTTGGCTCAACTTTCGATAACAATTTATGAAAGCTTTTTATAT
>JAHHSW010000042.1 GCA_020024985.1 Anaeroplasmataceae bacterium
CCTATAAGGATATTAATGGTAATAGAGTCTTTGATTCAACCTGTGAGCATGTCACAAGAAGAATAATAGAGGCAGCTATTAAAAATGATATCTATTTAGAAATAAACGCAAATGGTGTTTTTGTTTCTAATGGTAAGGGTATTTATAATTATGAGGATTGGCTATACCCTTACTACGGCTTTTGGAAAATAGCTAGTGAATATAAGGAGCTTAAAATATTAATTGGAGCTGACTGCCACCTAATTAAAAATTTAGCAGGCTCTCATATTGAGGATTGTGAATGGCTAGCTAAGAAATATAATTTAAAAATAGCTAAAAGGATGGAGGTTAAGCATTAATGAAGGAATATAATATTAGTGATAGCTATAAATATATTGAGCTAGCTAATGATTTAGCCTTTTACCAAGTATTAGATAGCTATTTAAATTTAGGATATACTATATCTGATACTATTTATTTAGCTGTAGAGCTTAAAAAGGGCGATAAATTTGTCCTATTAAGCTATTTACATATAGATAATCCTTTTGATGATTTAAAGGGAAAATTAAGGGCGTTTGACCCTAAGCTTGAGGTATGCCTACCAGACTTCAATGATACCCTTCTTAATATAGATGGAGAAATTAGAGCTAATTATGGCTATCCCTTTAAATATATTAGTAAGGAAAGGGTAATTACTAAGCATTATGATAAAATAGCTTTAATTATTTTAGATGGTTTAGGTGAAAATATTTTATTTAATAATTTAGAAGAGGATTCCTTTTTACGTAGGCATTATAGAAAAACAATTCATGCAATTTACCCATCTACAACTGCTGCCGCAACCACCTCTATTATAAGTGGGCTTACCCCACTTGAAAGTGGCTGGGTAGGCTGGGAGAATTACATTAAGGAGCTTAATAAGAATATAATTTTATTTAATGGCATGGACTTTGATACTGGAGAGCCCCTAGGTGTAACTGGCTTTGATAAGCTACCATATAAGCCCTTTTATCATGATATGAATATCAAGGCTCAGCAAATAATGCCAATCTTTGGTACTCAATATGATTTTAATATAAGCTTAAATAAGAGTATTAAGCTATTTAATGAAAATAAGGAAATGCTTCAATATTTATATTGTACTAATCCAGATGGTATTATGCATCATACTGGTGCCTATAGTATGGAATGTAAGGACTTCTTAAGAAAAATAGATAGGGATATAGAGGCGTACTCTAAAAGGCTTCCTAAAAATACGCTTGTAATAATATCTGCAGATCATGGACATACAAATGTAAATGAAATAGCTTTATATGGCTTTGATAGATTAAATAAAATGCTAAAGCGTAGACCATGTAATGAGGGAAGATGCCTAGTATTTAATGTTAAGGAAGAATACAAGGATGAATTTGAAGCTCTATTTAATGGAGTATATGGATCTATATATAATTTATATAAGACAGAGGATGCAATTAAAATGGGCTTCTTTGGCTTAAGAAATGATTTCATTCACGAAAGAATAGCTGATTTTTTAGGTAACTATGTAGCGTTGGCTACTAGTAGCTATTTCTTTAAGTTTATTCCTGATAGAGAGGGAGAAAAAATTGTATTTAAGAGCCATCATGCAGGAATCACTAAAAATGAAATGCTTATACCTTTAATATTAATAGATAGTGAGGAAGAGTAAATGGAAAAGCTTTTAATATCTGGCTGCCTATTAGGCTATAATTGTAAGTACAATGGTAAGAACAATTATAATCCCCTAGTAGAGGAGCTTAAAAGGAAGTATGAGCTCGTTGTTATATGTCCTGAGGCTGAGGGAGGATTGACTACTCCTCGTAACCCAAGCGAAATAAGAGGAGATAAGGTCTTTTCTAACCAGGGAGTAGATGTAACTAAGGAATTTTTAAAGGGTGCAGAGATTGCCTTTAATAGATGTAAGGAAAGAGGCTGTACTAAGGCCCTACTAAAGGAGGGCTCTCCTTCATGTGGCTCTAGTAAAATCTATGATGGTAGCTTTACAGGAGTAAAAATACCAGGTGAGGGAATGACTGTAAGGCTTTTAAGAAAGCTAAATATAGAAATTTATTCAGAAAATGAAATAGAGAAGCTTCTATAGAGAAGGAAAAAGAAACAGGTGTCTAAAAATACCTGTTTCTTTTTATTTATGAGGTTTATTTTAAAATAAATTGCTTCGAAAAATTTACGTGTTAATTTGTGTCGTTTTCATATTTTTTTCATAAAGTGTAAATATTTTAGCATATAATGTATATGAAAGCGTAATTATAGGTAGGATGAAAGCGTTTAATGTAAAAATTCTCGAAAAATCACAAAAAAAAGAGAATTTTCTATCTTTTTGATTTAAAAGTCTATTTTTTTTGATTTTTTTTGGTATATAATGAAGACATAGAAAGCAGAAAGGGTTTTCATTCCCGTAGTCTGCAAGCGTATTTTAAAAAAATTAGGAGGAGAACAAAAAAATGAAAAAAGGATTTTTATTTGGTGCTGCAGCATTAGCTGCATTAGGTGTATTCACTCTAGCTTCTTGTGGAGATGCTGAGACTGGTGAGGTTTTATACAAGGCAGAAAACCCTACTACAACTTATAAGTGGGATAGAAACCATGATGGTAAGCTAGGCTATGTTATGATGATTGGTGATAAGGGCCATAATGACTCTAATGCTCGTACAGAGGGATGTAGAGCAGCATTAAAGAAGTTGGGTAAGGATTTAAACATCACAATCGTTGAGTTAGCTTCTAAGGAAATGAAGAATAACACAGGTGCAACTTGGGATGCAACTACTGCAGGTGATACAATGGGTACTTGGTTAGCACAGTTCGGTGACCAATTAGACGGTGTTGTTTCTAACAACGATGGTATGGCTGGTGCTGCATACGCTCAATCAGGCTGGGTTAAGGGGCTTCCAGTATTTGGATTCGACGCATTACCTTCAGCTGCAAAGGATATTCATGATGGTAAGCTATTAGGTTCAATCACTCAAAATGGTGATGCTCAAGCAAGAATCATTGCTCAATTATTAAGAAACTTCGCTGAGAACGATACTGATCCACTTAACAATGGTATCACTAAGGAAGATGCAAATGGTAATAAGGTTCAACGTTGTAATGTTGAGTACGATGAGGCTGAAAGAAAGCTATTAGTACCATGTGGACCTGTTACAAAGAAGAACGCTGATGAATACCTAGCTAATTCATTCGAGAAGATTGCTGAGAACAAGGGTACAAAGCAATTAAATGTTTTAGTTTCTATTTATAACCAAGGTGATAACTTCTTAAAGGAAGTTTATAAGCCAGCATTCGATGCTTATGGAAAGGCATTAGGAATTAAGTTTACTTATATCGAGGGTAACGGTGCTGACGAGGGTTCTTGTCTAGATAAGTTCGTTAACTTAGATCAATATGATGCATATGTTGTTAACATGGTTAAGACTGAGTCTGGTTCTCTTTATACTTCAAAGTTAACTGGAAAGAATGCTGAAAAGCCTTTAATTTTCTACAACCGTCAACCATTTGCTGGTAACAAGGTAGATGACGCTACAATGAGCTTCAATGACAAGACTTACTATATCGGTGTTAATACTCAAGGTTCTGGTGAACTTCAAGGAAATATGATCTACGATTGGTTCAACGACAATAAGTAAGATTTTATTAAGAATTAATATTTAGTTAAATTGATATGAAGGGCAGCATATATTAAAAAAATGGTATAGGCTGCCTTTTACATTGACTAAATAGCTATATATGAATATTATACGTAGATATCCATATATAGTTCTTTAGTCCAAATAATAAACCATTATAAAAAATTAGAAAGAGGGAAAAAAATGGAAAACAATATACTTGAAATTAAAAATCTTTCTAAATCATTTGGTAAAAACCACGTTTTAAAGGGAATTAACCTAGCGGTTAAGCCCGGCACAGTTGTTGGTTTAATGGGTGAAAATGGTGCTGGTAAGTCTACAATGATGAAGTGCTTATTCGGTATCTATGCCAAGGATGAGGGAGAATTTAAGTTGGATGGAGAAATCATCGACTTTAAGGACCCTAAGAACGCACTAGAAAATGGTGTTGCTATGGTTCACCAGGAATTAAATCAATGTCTTTATCGTTCAGTAACAGATAACCTATTCCTAGGTAGATATCCTACTAAGGCTGGTATTATTGACGAAAGAGCAATGTACAACTCAGCTGTTGAGCTTTTTAGTCGTTTAAACATGGAAGTTGATCCTAAGACATTATTAAAAACTATGTCAGTATCACAACGTCAAATGGTTGAGATTGCAAAGGCTGTATCATACGATGCTAAATTAATAGTATTAGATGAGCCAACTTCATCTTTAACAGAAAGAGAAGTTAGAAAGCTATTCGAAATCGTTAATGATTTAAGAAAGCAAGGAATAAGCTTTGTATATATTTCTCATAAGATGGATGAAATTTTTGAAATCTGTGATGAGGTTGCAGTATTAAGAGATGGACAGATGATTTTCCAAAAGCCTATTGTTGAAACAACAATGAATGAAATCATTTCTGCGATGGTTGGTAGATCATTAGATCAACGTTTCCCTCCTGTAGATAATACTCCAGGTGAAACTATTTTAAAGGTAGAAGGATTATCTACTAAGTTCGCTCCATTCCTAGATAATATTAATCTAGAGGTTAAGAAGGGTGAAATTATGGGTATTTACGGTCTAGTTGGTGCTGGACGTAGTGAATTCCTTGAATCATTATTTGGTATAAGAACTTTATCAAGTGGTACAATTACATATGCTGGAAAGAAGATTCGTTTTAAGAGTGCTGCCGATGCAATTAAGCATAACTTTGCTCTAGTAACAGAGGAAAGAAAGGTAGATGGCTTATACTTAAGTGCTAACCTAATTTTTAATACTTGTATCGCAAACATGGACGAATATAAGAAGCATGGTATTATATCAAATAGATTAATGGAAGAGGCTTGTACTCGTCAAATCGCTAATATGCATACTAAGTGTATGAGTGGTCATGATGGTATTTCCTCATTATCTGGTGGTAACCAACAAAAGGTAATTATTGGTAGATGGCTTGAAAGAAACCCTGAGGTATTTTTACTAGACGAGCCAACAAGAGGTATCGATGTTGGTGCTAAGTATGAAATTTATCAATTAATTATTAATATGGCTAAGGAAGGCAAGACCTGTATCGTAGTATCAAGTGAAATGCCTGAAATCTTAGGTATCACAAACAGAATTGCAGTTATGTCTAACCATAAGCTTGCTGGTGTAGTTAATACTAAGGAAACTAACCAGGAAGAGTTATTAAGATTAAGTGCTAAATATCTATAAGAGGAGGAATAATTTAAATGAAGGACGAACAATTAGCAGTTAAGCTTTCAGAGCTAAAGGCTGAATATCAAACTGCCAAAAATGAATTTAAAAGCAAGGCTTTAGAAGAAAAAGAAATAGCTAAGCAAGAATATCAAGAAAAATTAGTTGCTTCAAAGGAAGCATTTAATAAAAAGCTAGCTGAATTAAATGAAAAACTAGCATTAGCTTCTGATGAAGATAAGGAAAATATTAAGCTTGATATAGCAAACGAAAAGTATTATCAAAAGCATAGAATTGAAGAGATTAAGAATGATTATAAGGCTAAAAAGCAAGCACTAAAGGATGAAAAGAATGAAATTTTCATGAACTATTACCGTAGTGTTCAAAAATCTACAGATAATCATGTTGGTATTGATGTTAAATTACAACGTATGCTTAATGATTATCAATATCAATTCAATTTAAAGGATTTCTTCCTTACAAATGGTCTTTATATCATTATCATTGCATTCATTATTTTAGCTTGTATCCTTGCACCTATCATGGGTAAGGGTAACCTATTAACAATGAACAATGTATTAACTATTTTAGAACAATCATCTACAAGAATCTTCTTCGCACTAGGTGTTGGTGGATTAATTCTATTAGGTGGTACTGACTTAAGTATTGGACGTTTAGTTGGTTTAGGTGCCGTAATTACATGTATCATTCTTCACCCAGGTGAGAATATCATTAAGATTTTCGGTATGTCTTCTAACTTTGATGCAATACCAATGGCTGTAAGAGTTTTATTGGCACTCGGATTATCAATCCTATTCTGCGTTGCCTTCTCAGCATTAGCTGGTTACTTTACAGCAAAGCTTAACATGCATCCATTCGTTACTACTCTAGCAACTCAGTTAATTATCTTTGGTTTCACTTGCTATGCAACAGGTACTACATCTTCTGGTACAATCGAAGGTGGAATTAAGAATGCATTAGCTGGTAGACTTGGTGGTCCTCAGGGCTTCCCAATTCTAATTATTTACGCTGTATTATGTATCGCAATTGTTTGGTTCATTTGGAACAAGACAAGATTTGGTAAGAACATGTATGCAGTTGGTGGTAACAAGGAAGCTGCTGCAGTTTCTGGTATCAATGTATTCAAGATTACATTATTAGTATTCGTATTTGCAGGTGTTTTATATGGTATTGGTTCATTCCTAGAAGGCTTAAGATTAGGTACAGCTGTTGCTACAACAGGTACTGGTTATGAGCTAGATGCTATCGCTGCCTGCGTTGTTGGTGGTATTTCATTCTCAGGTGGTATTGGTAAAATCAAGGGTGCTGTTATCGGTGTATTACTATTTACTGCAATCACTTATATCTTAACTATTTTAGGCTTAGATACAAATATCCAATTCATTTTAAAGGGTGTTATCATCATGGCTGCAGTTGCATTAGACTCAGTTAAGTATTTAAAGAAGAAGTAATATTTAAGATTATTAAAAGCACTGAATATAATGTTCAGTGCTTTTTTGAAAAAGAGAGGTAGACCATGGGAAAATTAGATATTTCTTATTTAGAAAATCTTAAGACCTTTAAGATTAATAAAAATGAATATTATAGTGATCATAAATTTTATAAAAACAAGGATGAATATCTAAAGGGTAGCTCTTCATTTATTAAATCCTTAAATGGAAGCTATCGTTTTATGTATTTATCATCATATAAGGATATTAAGGATGAATATTTAGAGGAAGACTTTGATATTAGTGAGCTAGATACTATTAAGGTAC
>JAHHSW010000043.1 GCA_020024985.1 Anaeroplasmataceae bacterium
GGCTACAATGCCTTATTTTTTCATTATCGAGCCTTTAAATTTGCATAATATTATAATATAATATTATTAGTATATTTGTGCAAGGAGATGATATAGTGTATTTATTCAAGCTAGGCTTTATAGAAATTGATTTTTCATCAGTTATATCATTTTTAGTAGGTATACTTTTAGGCTGTATTATTATGGCCCTTATTTATGCATTGCTACTAGCAATGTCACTTAGAAATAAGAAGTTTTTAGTTAAAACTGAGGATGATTCCCTTACCAATCAAGAGGTAAAGGCTATGGTTTTAGAGGCTCAAAAGCAATTTAAGGATAGAGGCCTTAGAGGAGATAAATCTAAGATAGGCTATTGTAAGGAATTATGTGCAGGCCTAGTTCAGGGTATTGCGGCAAGGTTTTATCCTAATAGTAAGACTCCCTATTTAGAGCTAAGCGTTGAGGAAAGCGTAATGCTAATGGGCTATATTCAAAGAAGAATTGATGAGCTTTTAGATAGAAGAATCCTTAAGCAAGCTAAGAGGCTTAAAATTTCAAGCATTGTTTCCGTTAGTGAAAAGGCCCTTCAGGTTACAGATTCTAAGCTTTTTGATTTAAGTAAAAAGGGTATAGGAGCGGTTAAAAGTGCCTTAAATGTTGTAAATCCAGCCTATTGGTTTAGAAAGCTTGTAATGGATAATGCTATAAATCTAATTCTTGGTAAAATATGCTTAGTTATAATTGCCGTTGTAGGAGAGGAAAGCTATAAAATATATAGTAAGTCCTTATTTAATAAGGAGCTTAGTATTGAAACTAATATAGAGGAAATACTAGATAGTATTGATACTGATATGAGTAAGCTTAAGAATGATGCTAAAAATAATACCTTAAGCTTAAATGAGGAGGATTCTAGTGAGCCACTTCATAAGGAGGATTTAGCCTTCTTTAAGAAGAGAATTTTAAAGGATTATCAGGTAGATTCTTCCTATGAGGCTATTTTTGATAGCAATATGGAATATAAGAGCAAGGCAGTAGAGCCTTCAATTATGGAGGATTATGAGGATGAGGAAATCTAAAAAGAAGGAATTACTTTTAAAGGATGAACTAGATGATAGATTTGTCATCTATCAAATTGAAAAGCCATTAATCTATACAGGAAAAAGAGAATTTAAGCCAAGTAAGGCTACCTCTCCATTTTATGGAAGCAATGTTGTTGATAGAGAGAGCTTCCCTGATAATGCAGGTGCTTTAGATATAGACTATGGCTATGATTATGTCAGAAAGGACGAGGATAAGCATATCTCTAAGGAGGAGCTTATTAGAAGGCATGGAACTGAATATTATGAATTTGATATTAATTCACCATATCAGGAGCCAGAGCGTGAGCCAGAGGCTATAGAAAAGAAGCCAGAGGTTGCTTCATCATTTATTTCAACAATTGATGATTTAACTGATGAGCCTATGGAAGAAGAGATTAATGAGCTTAAGATTAATATCATGGATAATGATCTTGATATGAAGCCAGAGCTTCAAATGGATGATGATGTTTCAGAGGATATGCCAGATGTAGCTACAGCAAGTATTCCAGCATTTTTAGAGGATAAGCCAGAAATCAAGTTCAATGATGTTGATTTAGATGAGGATTTAGGCTCTACCGATTTAGATGCTAGGGAGCCTATGGATGAGGATTTATCATTTAATGAGGAAGACTTAGATAATAATGAGGAAGAGGAAGCTAATAATGATGAATATTATAACCCAGCTGTTGATCGTAATATTTCTATAGCTGAGGCTATTAAGCGTCAGCAGGAGGAATATCCTGACTTTAATCCAAGCAGAGGTCCTATTAATAGAAGCAAGGAAGAGGATTTAGGCTATGTAGCTAAGCCTACTAGGGAGCCTATAGCTAATGAAAGAGCTTCAATTCCAAGACCACAGGCAAAGCCAGAGCCAAAGAGAAAGCCACCTATGGAATATAAGATTCCATATCAAAAATTTCTACCAGTTAGTGAGGAAAATAATGGTGAAATTCCAGCATGGCTTGAGGAAAAGAAGGAAATTATCAATAAGACACTATCAGAATTTGGTATTGATGGTGAGGTAATTAATTATACAAAGGGTCCAGCCTTTACCCTATATGAAATTTTACTAGCTCCAGGTGTTAATGTTAAGAAGCTAAATCAAATTAATGATAACCTTCAAATGGAGCTTAAGGTTAAGTCAATAAGAATGCTATTACCTATTCCTGGTAAGAACACTGTAGGTATTGAGGCTCCAAATGATGAGGCTGAAATGGTACGCTTCGGTGATATTATTAATGATGATTTCATAAATGATGGTCATCCATTAAGAATTGCTCTTGGTAAGCATATTGATGGTACAGCAGTATATCAGGACATTGAGGATATGCCACATGCTTTAATTGCCGGTGCTACAAAGAGTGGTAAGTCAGTATGTATGAATACTATTTTAGTATCATTACTACTTAAGAATTCACCAGAGGATTTAAAGCTTATCCTTGTTGACCCTAAGAAGGTTGAGCTAAGCTTCTATAGTGATATTCCACATCTAGCTACACCAGTTATTACTGACCCAGCTGAGGCAACAGAGGCCTTAAAGTGGGCTACTATAGAGATGGATAGAAGATTCGATACTCTATCACGCTACCGCTGTAAGCAGCTAAAGGACTATAATAAGAAGAGAAAGCAGGACCCAGAAATGGCTCCAATGCCTTATATTATTTGTGTTGTTGATGAGTTTAATGATTTAGTTATGACATCAGGCTCTGAGGTAACCGATCATATCGTACGTCTTGCCCAAAAGGGTAGAGCCTGCGGTATCCATGTTATTTTAGCAACCCAAAGACCAACAGTAGACGTTGTAAGTGGTACAATTAAGGCTAACATCGCCTGTCGTATTGCCTTTAAGGTATCATCAAGCCTAGATTCATCTATTATTCTAGATGAAACTGGTGCTGAAAGCCTACTAGGTCGAGGAGATATGCTATTTAAGAATAATGATGTTCCATTTAGAGCTCAGGGTGCCTTTATTCAGGATGAGGAAATCGATAGTGTTTGTGAATATATAGCTGAAAACTATAGCGATGATTATATGGGTGGCCAGGGTGTTGGCGGTAAGAGTGCTGAGGGTGAGGATAGTGAGCTATTATACGCTATTGCTGAATTCTGTATTGAAAGCAATTCCTGCTCAATTAACTCAATTCAAAATCACTTTAGCCTAGGCTTTAATAGAGCCCAAAGAATTGTTCAGCTTTTAGAGGAGATGAATATTGTATCTCCTAAGTGCGGAACAAAGAAGCGAGAAATTTTAGTTGATTCCTACAAGCTAAATGAAATATTTGGGTATGATGATTAATGTTTAGAAGAGATAAGGCAAATAAGGAAAAGAATAAATATATTAATAATTCATTAGTAAGCTATTTAGTTTATGATTGTATATTTATTGTAATATTAGTACTCTCTATGCTGTTTCAAAAGAGAATACTATCATTTTCTGATATTTTTGGTAGCCTATTTGGAATAAAGAATGTAGGACTTTATATATTCTATGGCTGTCTTATTATTGGAGTATTATTCTATACTACCATGATTATAAGAACAATAGCTATGAAGGATAGTGGTAGGCTATATAAGATAATTGATAATGTAGAGAAGTATGGAGACATACCAATCTTCATTGTCAGATGTGTTACAGTTATTTTGTTTATTATGATATTTGTTACAACCCCTTGTACAGTTGTAGGTAGCTCTATGAATCCAACATTCTCAAGCGGGGATAAGGTATTATCCTTTAACCTAGTAAGAAATTATAAGGTAGGAGATGTAGTGGTTTTAGAGGCACCTAATGATAAGGGTAGCAGTAATGATATAGAAAATGCAACCTTCTATATAAAAAGAGTAGTGGGTGTAGAGGGTGAATTAGTTGAGTATGATAGAAACACTAATATTTTAAAAATTGGTGGAAGAGAGGAGCAGGGAGTTTCAATTTTTCATTGGAACACAATGCAAAAGCAAATGGGCTTAGATAGTAATGATTATGACTTCTATATACCTAATAATCAGGTTTTAGTCTTTGGAGATAATAGATTAAATTCCTTTGACTCACGTTACTTTGGCCCAATTGATGAAAGCACAATTTTTGGTAAGGTATACCTAAGAATATGGCCTTTTAATAAATTTGGAGGCTTTTAATCGTATTTTTACCTAATTACCTCTTGAAAAATTTGTGTATTTCAAATATGATAAGCCTTGCAGGTTAATTTTATTGACCATTTTAGGATTTGAAGGAGGTAATTTATGGGCATAATACAATGGTTCCCAGGTCACATGGCGAAGGCTAGGCGTGAAATTGGGGAAAAGGTAAAAATGGTAGATTTAATCATCGAGCTTAAGGATGCAAGAATACCTTATTCATCAACAAATCCGATGGTTGATGAAATTGTTGGTAATAAGCCAAGATTAATTCTATTATGTAAAAGCAGTATTGCAGATCCTAAGGTGACTAAAATGTGGATGGATTATTATAAGAGTAAGGGAATATTATCATTAGATATTGATTCAATTACTAATTATAATATTAAGAATGTTTATCCATATTGCCGTCTTGCCTTAAAGGAGCTATTTGATAAAAGAAAGGAAAAGGGTATTAAAAACCAACAAATAAAGGCTATCATTATTGGTATTCCTAATGTTGGTAAGAGTACTATTATAAATACCCTTGCGAAAAGAAAGGCGGCTACAACTGGTGATAAGCCAGGTGTTACTAAGAGCCAAACCTGGATTAAGGTAAATAATGATTTACTTTTATTAGATACACCAGGTATTTTATGGCCAAAGTTTGAGGACCAAATGGTGGGACTTAAGCTTGCGATGTGTGGCTCTATTAAGGATGAAATCCTTGATTTAGAGGAGGTAACTGCTGAAGCAATTAAATATTTAGTAGAAACCTACCCAGAGCTATTAAAGAAAAGATATAACCTAGAGGAATTAAGCGATGACCCATATGAGGTAATAGATATGATTGGTCGTAAGCGTGGCTGTATTCTAAAGGGTGGAGTTGTTGATAGAGAAAGAGTTTGGAAGCTCTTTATGAATGAGCTAAGAACTATGAAGATTGGGGCGATGAGCTATGAAAAGCCAGAAATATGATATGGAGGAGCTCTATAAATTTGAAGAGGAGCTTTATGATTTAGGTTACCAAACCATTTGTGGTGTTGATGAGGCCGGACGTGGACCTCTTGCAGGACCTGTGGTTGTGGCAGCCTGTATCCTACCACCATTTTTAAGAATAGATGGTATTAATGATTCAAAGAAGCTATCTGAGAAGAAAAGAGATGAGCTTTATAAAATAATAGTTAAAAAGGCCGTTGCCTATAAGGTAGTATTTGTTTCTGTTAAGGATGTAGATGAGCTAAATATCTATAATGCTACTAAAAAGGGTATGCTAGAGGCTATTAATGGGCTTGAGGTTAAGCCTGATCACTGCTTAATTGATGCTATGCCACTAAATGAGCTTGAGCTTAGCCATACCTCTATAATTCATGGTGATGCTAGATCAGCCTCAATTGCGGCAGCGAGCATTTTAGCTAAGGTAACAAGGGATAGATATATGGAGAAGATGGATATTAAATATCCAAACTATGGCTTTAAAAAGCATAAGGGCTATGGAACTAAGATGCATTTAGAGGCATTAGAGAAGTATGGACCATGTGCTATTCATAGAAAAACCTTTAATCCAGTATCAAAGTACATTGCTCAGGGAAGACAGGTTGCCCTTGATTTGGACTTTGATGATAATGATAATGAATAATAATTTTGGAATATAGCTTAGGTTATATTCCTTTTTTATTTCTGCACGTGTGGAAAAAGCCTATAATAATAGGACTAATGCTTAGTTTTTCTTGGCTTAATATACATAAGATCTGGAAATAGTATAGATACTATTTTAAAGTCCTACAAAAGAAAGACTAAATAGACTATAATAGGATAATGAAATAACTTGGAGCGTGATTTAAATGATAGAGCTAAAGAATGTAACTAAATTCTATAATTCAAATGGAGTTGTCACCCTGGGCCTTAGAAATATAAATTTAAAGCTAAATAAGGGTGAGATAGTTGCTATTTGTGGTGATAGTGGTAGTGGTAAATCAACCCTACTTAATGTAATAACGGGAGTAGATACCTATGAGGAGGGAGAAATCCTTTTCTATGGTAATGAAACCTCTTATTTTGATCAAAAGGATATGGATAGCTTTAGGAAAAATAATGTATCCTTCATCTATCAAAAATATAATATTATAGATTCCTATACAGTTTTAGAAAATGTTATGATTCCCTTAACACTAAGAGGTATGGATAATAGTGAGGCAAAATTAAAGGCTTCAGAAATTATTGAAAGGGTCGGTCTTAAGGATAGAATAAATAATAAGGGTAGTAAGCTATCAGGTGGTGAGAAGCAAAGATGTGTAATCGCAAGAGCTCTTGCTGAGGATTCTCCAATCCTAGCCTGTGATGAGCCAACAGGTAACCTTGATAGTAAGACTGGTGATGAAATCATTAAGCTTATTAAGGAGGTTAGTGATGATAAGCTAGTATTAATCGTAACCCATAATTATGATCAGGTTAAGGATATAGTAACTAGAAGAATTAAGCTAAGTGATGGAGAAATTATTGAGGATGTCACTATGGCTAATGTAGAAGCTGAGGGCTTTATGCCAATGAAGCTTGATACAAAGCGTATGAAGAGGAGGTATACCATTCAGTTTGCTATAAAAAATATCAAGGCAACCCCTAAAAAGACCTGCTTAGTGTCCTTAGTTTTATTATTTGTAGCTACAATGGCTATGATTATGACTCTATTTTCCTTTGAGTTTGCAAGTAAGGGAGAGGAGGCTAATAGCTATAATGTAATTAATAGTAATAATGTAATTGTTTATAATA
>JAHHSW010000044.1 GCA_020024985.1 Anaeroplasmataceae bacterium
TTCTTTAGCAATGGAGATCTAGTCAAATTTAATGATAGCTATGGCAATGATAGCTATGGCATTGTAATAAAAGAGCCAGGGGTAAGGATATTTGAAGCAATAGCCTATGTTGTAAGGTTTGAGCAGCTAACTGAGGAGGATTATATTAAGAATGAGTCTGGATATTATAGAGCTTTAATAATCCACACTCATGTTCCATATACTGAGCTTTTGCTAGCTGATCCTAAGGAGCTAGATAAGAAAAGACTAAAAAGCTACAATAGGTTTATGAAATTTTTTAAAAGCTATTGCCTAAATAATTTTTAGAACCTGGTTGCAAATAATAAGAGTAATGCTATATAGGATAATGAGCTTTCGTTTTGGGTGATAAAAAATTGAAATTTATACAATAAAAGCAGACATATTCTTGTTTATATATATGTAATAAGAAGGAGGCAAGCTATTGAAAGTTTTTAGCTTTTATGGTATAATGAATTTCGCATTTTTAAAAGGCTAACGGTTAAAAACGTATATAAATGCTGAAGGAGGTAGCTTATGTTAGGTGCTATTATTGGTGATTTAGTAGGCTCTACTTATGAGGCTAATAATGTTAAAACTAAGGATTTTCCCTTATTAACTAGAATGTCTAGGATAAGTGATGATTCCATTATGACTCTAGCGGTGTGTCAAATCATTCAAGAGGGACTACAATACGATAAGAAGGAAATAGCTAATAAGCTTAAGGAATGGGTAATAGCATTCCCAGATAGAGGCTATGGAGAGCTATTTGTAGATTGGGCCCTATCTGATGATTTAAAGCCTTATGGAAGCTATGGTAATGGAGCAGCAATGAGAATATCTCCTGTTGGCTGGTACGCTAAAACCAAGGAAGAGGTTAAGGAATGGAGTAAAAATATTACTGAGGTAACCCATAATACTAAGGAGGCTATTAAGGCCGCTGAGGTGGTTGCTATGTGTATATTTTATGCTAGAAAGGGTAAGAGCAAGGAGTATATTAAGGAGTATGCCTCTAAATATTATGATCTAGATTTAGATTATGAGGATTTAGTAGACGACTATCAGTTTGATTGCTCATGTGAGGGCTCAGTACCAGAGGCAATCTATTGCTTTTTAATCTCAACAAGCTTTTTAGATTGCTTAAGAACAGCTATTTCTATAGGTGGAGATAGCGATACAATTGCTTGTATAGCGTGCTCTATAGCAGAGGCCTACTACAAGCATATTAATCCTAAGCTATTAGAGAAAATGCATGAGAATATACCTGAGGGTATGCCAAATCCGGTTGATGTTATTGACCAGTTCATGTATGATATGGAGGATGATTTTGTTACAAGCGAGGCTTTAACAGATAAGCATTATATAATCTATGTAGAGGACGAGGGAAGTGGCTTTTACGGTCACTCAAAGAGATTAATTGTATTAAAGGATTATATAATCTCACGTTTAGAAAGATCAGGCTTTGATAGAATTAGGAGAATTAAGGCCTTATTGAAGGAAGTAGATAGCTTTACTGAGCTTAAGGCTTTATTGAGTGATATAAATGAGCTTGCGAGCGATTATGATATAAGCTTTAAGCTATATCAAAATAGGATAGAAGCGAATTTATAGTTATTTCGGTTGTGGAGATTTTATCTCTAATTAGTAGGTTGTGAGGATTTAGCTTTAATCCGTATTTCAGTTTCGTCAATTTCGGAGGGATAAATATGGACATATTTGAAGAGCGTGTAAATGATTGCCAGGAGGTAATCACTGGTTTAAAAAACAGATATAGATATCTAGGCAAGGACGCCCAGGATGATATAGAGCAGGAATGCTATATGGGTGTTTTAAAGGCAATGGATTTATATGAGCCTTCCTTAGGCTCATTTAAGAGCTATGCCACTAACTGGATGAAGACCTATGTATATGATTATATAAATAAGGTTCAGTCTCCAGTATCAATTTCTAGAGAAACTAATCGTAAGATTAGACGAATAAAGGAGGCTTTGGAAAATAATCCTAATGCTTCAATAGAGGAGCTTTCTGTTATTACTGGCTTAAGCTATAATCAGGTGCTTCAGTACTATAGAGGCTTTAGAGGTGTAAGCTTAGATACACCTATTGATGAGGATGAGGAGCTATCATTATTAGACACTATTTCAGATGATTCTAATGAGGATAAGCTTAAGCAAATGGCTATTAAGAGCTTATTTGAGCGCATCAATGAAATATTAGATGAGGATGATTTAAAGCTTTTATACAGCTTTTATGGTATTAATACTAAGAGGCTAACTCAAAAGGAGATAGCTAATAGGTATAATATTAGTCATCAAGCAATTTCTAAAAGGATTAATAATATTATCAAAAGGCTACAATCAGCAATGGCTACAGATTGTAGCCTTTTTGACCTTTATAAGAGAAATTACTATGTTTCTTAGGAATATTAAGCTTTTATAAGAGTAGAATTAGTAGAAAAGCTAAAGATATAGTACTTAAAAATAAATTTTGTTTGGTTAATCACCTTACTTATGATATAATTTAGGTACTTGAAAGTGTGTTTAAAAGGAGATTGATTTTAATGACATTACCTAATAAATTAACAATGCTAAGGATTATACTTATTCCTGTTATGCTTATTTTGTGGTTTGTAAAGCCACTTAAGGAAATTCTAGTAGGAGTTCTTATTATTCCAGGAGCTGAGGGCTTTGATGGTATGAATTTATTAATGCTTCTAGAGCTTATTATTTTCGCAATTGCTTCATTTACTGATTTCTTAGATGGTAATATTGCTAGAAAGAGAAATTTAGTTACAACCTTTGGTAAGTTTGCAGATCCTTTAGCAGATAAAATGCTAGTATTTACTGCAATGGTATTATTAATGCTTGATAATCAGGCTAATATGCCAGGCTGGGTTTTCGTAATTATGCTTATTAGAGAGTTTATGGTTTCAGGTATTAGAATGGTTGTTGCATCTGAGGGAGTAGTTATTGCAGCAGCTAAGCTTGGAAAGCTTAAGACAGCTACGACAATGGTTGCAATTATCGTATTATTCTTTAGCCATACCTGCCTACCAGTACAAATTATTGGACAGGTATTAATGTACATTGCCTGCGCATTAACTGTAGTTTCAGGAATTGAGTATTTCTGGAATAGTAGATCTGTAATTTTAAAATCTATTTAAAAAAAGTTAAAAAAGCTTAAAAATTTTGGAAAGTTTTGTCTATTATTTATAATGGAGGTGCTTAAGATATGGCAGATACAAGACAGCAAGCCCTAGAAGCAGCCATGAAGCAAATCGAAAAGGAATTTGGTAAGGGAGCAGTAATGCGCCTTGGAGATGACGTAGATCGTAAGATTGAGGTTATACCATCTGGATCAATTGCTTTAGATAAGGCTCTAGGTGTTGGCGGATACCCAAAGGGTAGAATTATTGAAATTTATGGACCTGAATCATCAGGTAAGACAACATTTGCATTACACGCGATTGCAAATGCGCAGAAGGCTGGAGGATATGCAGCATTTATTGATGCAGAGCATGCCCTAGATCCAGTTTATGCTAAAAATTTAGGTGTAGATATTGAAAACCTAATTCTTTCTCAGCCTGATAGCGGTGAGCAGGCTCTTGAAATTGCTGAGGCTTTAATTAAGTCTGGTAGCGTTGATATTATCGTTATTGACTCAGTTGCAGCCCTAGTTCCAGAGGCTGAGCTAAATGGTGAGATGGGAGACAATCATGTTGGTTTACATGCAAGATTAATGAGCCAGGCAATGAGAAAGATGTCAGGCTTAATCTCTAAGACTAACTGTGTGGCTATCTTCATTAACCAAATTCGTGAGAAGGTTGGTGTTATGTTTGGTAACCCAGAAACTACTACCGGTGGTAGAGCACTTAAATTCTTTGCCTCTGTAAGATTAGATATCCGTAAGGGTGAGGCAATTAAGGATGGAACTAATATTCTAGGTAATAAGACTAATATTAAGGTCGTAAAGAATAAGGTGGCTCCACCATTTAAGACTGCTGAGGTAGAAATTATTTATGGTAAGGGTATTTCTAGAATTGGTGAGATAGTTGATATGGCTGTTAAGGCTGATATTATCCACAAGGCTGGTGCTTGGTTCTCATATAATGGGGATAAGATTGGCCAGGGTAGAGAAAATGCTAAGGAAACACTTGCTAATAATCCAGAGCTTCTAAAGGAAATAGAAGAAAAGGTAATAGCTTTATAGCAATTAAAAGATATCGATTAATTTCGATATCTTTTTTTTATGGGGTAGCAAGGGTGTATTAGCCTGCTATAGTAATATTGTAGTCTAAAATAATGATGGAAAGAAAGGGTGATTATATGAAAACGATAGTAGCCTATAAGGAAAATGGAATTGCTAATATGCTTGCTGCAGGTAGATATTATCATGATAGCTATAGAATTAAAGCTGAAAACAATAGCTTTTATAGCCTAGGTAGTGGGGTTATAATGGCATCTAGCATAGATCCTATGAAGAACTTAAGCCTTAAGCTAATAGCTGAGCGTTTCTTAGAGGAAGAAGAAATTAATTTAAATATGGACTTCATTATGAATAGCTTTATACCAGTAGCTATAGAATGCTTTACAGATAGTGAGGTATTAGAAACAAATAATGGAGTTGTTAGCCTAACAGGTCTAATTCTACTTATTCAAGGGGATAAAATATTTCTTATAAGAGATAATTTAGATACCTATCAAATAGATGACTATATTGTAATTGGTGGTGAGCCCTTACCGCTATTAACAGCCCTTAATCTTGGCTATAATAGCGGTAATGGTCTATTAAAGCAAATAGTTATGGATATGAAGGCTTTAGATAGGAATTTAATAGAAGCTAGAGTTAATGAAATGTATCATATTGATACAAAGGATTTAGAGGTAAGGAGGGTTGATATTAATGGTAATAGGCTTTAAAAGAAATGGTGTTAGCTATCTTGCCGCTAGCCCAGTAGGAAGAGAATTTAATCCCAATATGAACCATATTTTTAGAACGAAGGCGAATTGTCCGATAAAGAAGATAAATAGGCTAGAGGATTGCTATGTAGCCCTACCTAATAGTAGTTTAGAGCTTTATAGGCTATGTGAGGTTCTTGAGAATTTAGATGAGGATACACTTAGCTATCAAATAGTATATGATAAGGTGCTTCCTAAATTTAGGGACAAGATTGCTGTAGATAAGGGAATAGAAAATGGAGACTATTTAAATAATCCCTTAGTTATTTATCAAAAGGGAACATTCTATACTATTAATGAAGCGGGAACCGTTAATGTTGGTAGCATGGCTTTAAGTATTAATAGTGCTGATATACGTAATATCATCCTAGAGGCCTTGGATTTATATAAAAGCCTTAGTGCTAAGGAGCTTATACAAAAGCTTAATGATACACTCGTTTCCCAAAATTATTTTAGTATGTCGTTATTATATATTTATAGTGATGATGGTAGTGGAAATATAGAATTTTTGGAGGTATAACATGAGTTTAGTTTGTGCAATCCCAAGACGTGGAGCAGTTTATTTTGCAGCTGACACTCAAACAACGTGTGGTAGCTATGGAGCCTGTATAGAGGCTGGGAGCTTATATAAGCTTCAAGTAATTGGTAATTTTGTGGTAGGCTTTGTTGGAAGTGTTTCTCATATTGAAATTGCCCTAAGCATACTTAATGAGCTTAAGGGAAGACGCCTATCTAGAGGGCTTATCATAAATGAATATCTACCTAGATTTATAGATAGATGTAGAAATTTAGGCTTTATTACAGAAAAGGCTAATGAAAGCTATAGGGATATATTTCCAAGCTTTTTAATAGCTGAGGGTGGTAAGCTATTTATGGTAAATAAAAGCTTAGTAATTCGAATGCGAACACCAGAAGCAATTGGCTCTGGCTGTACCTATGTTATTAATAGTATTAATCAGGAAATGAAGGAAAAGGATATTAATGATAATTTAGTAATAGCTATTCAAAAGTATGGTAGTAAAAATATCTATGTAAATAAGATAGTAACATTAGTAAATACTAAGACTTTAAGCCTGGAGGTAAGAGAATGATAGTAGCATTTAAGGAAAATGATAGATTCTATTTTGCATATGTGTTAGTATGCACCAATTGGGATGGCTTTAATGTGACTAATTTATTAGCAAAGGATAATCTTCCTATTAAGCATACTAAGGAAGGCTTTGTCATTGGGGCACCTGAGCTTAATATGCCATTTAATATATTAGCTGAAAATACTAAGTATTTATCTGGTGGTCTTAATCCTAAAGGCATGGTTAATGATATTTCAACTATTAAGAATATATTAAATGTATATTGCCAAATAGACGAGGATGGAGAGATGCGTACAAATCTATTTATAGCTAATAAGGATAGATGCTATAGAATACTTGAGGACTTTAGAAGCTATGAAATTGATAGCATAGATATAATAGATCCTGAATATGGTGATAATTCTGACTTACTAAGCTTTATAGATATGGAGGAGGGCAGCACTATTAAGGAAAGGGTAGTAAAGACCTTTAAAAAAATAACTAAAAGCCAATTTGGTACTGAAAGTAGTATCCTAATAATGAATTCTATAGATGATACTATAGAAAGCTTTTAAAATTAAATAAGCTTAATTTACCAAGTGTCTAGATACATACAAAAACTTAGGCTTTTTCCATTGACAAGAGATAATTATTAATGTATAATGGAGGAGCGCTTGGTAGATGGAGTAGTACTCAAGAGGCTCAAGAGGCTTCCCTGCTAAGGAAGTAGACCGGGTAACTGGTGCAAGGGTTCGAATCCCTTCTGCTCCGCCATGTGAGAAATAACAGCTCAGCTTAATTGCTGGGCTTTTTTTTATATACAAATAAAGGTTCTTTAAATAAATCGGTGTATAAGTAAATA
>JAHHSW010000045.1 GCA_020024985.1 Anaeroplasmataceae bacterium
CTAAAAATGATGCCAAAAGGGTTTATCTAGTTCATTATGATAAATATCTTTTAGGTAGGAAAGAGGAATTTTTAGAGGCCTATAGCTTAATGCGCTATGAGGGAAATGGTCGCTTTGTTGATTATTATCAAATTAAGGTAAAGCCCTTAAGAGGTAGACTTCACTATTTCTTTAAAATAGAATTTAACTCAGGTGAGGTTAAATATTTTAACGCAAGTGGCTTAACAGAAGAACCTATGTTTGATGAATTTAATATTTTTGCAATACCCTATTTAAATTTAGAGGATAGGATAGAGACTCCAGCCTGGGCAAGGGATAGTGTAATGTATCAGATATTCCCAGATACCTTTAATAAGCCAGGAGGCTTTACCAATAGTAAGGAGGAAAGAGCTGATAGAAGGTTTTCAAATGGTACCCTTAAGGGTATAAAAGAGAAAATACCATATCTAAAAGAGCTTGGAATTGATGTTATTTATTTAACCCCTATTTTTAAGTCTAACTCTAATCACCGCTATGATACAGTTGATTATATGGAAATTGATTCTAGGCTTGGAGATAAGGAGGATTTAAGGGCACTTGTTAATGAGCTTCATAAAAATAATATGAAAATAGTATTAGATGGAGTCTTTAATCATACCTCTAGTCACTTTTTTGCCTTTGAGGACATCATTTTAAATCAAGAAAAAAGTAAATATAAGGATTGGTATCATATTATTAAATTCCCGGTAGTAAGGGATTCTAATAATCCTCTTGGCTTAAGCTATGAAAGCTGGAGCTGCTGTTATGATATGCCAAAGCTTAATACCTGTAATAATGAGGTTATAGCCTACATATTTAAGGTTATTGAATATTGGACTAAGGAATTTAATATTGATGGTTGGAGGCTTGATGTTGCTAACGAGGTGCCAATTTATTTTTGGAGGCAATTTAGAGAGCTAATTAAGGGAATAAATAAGGATATTCTTTTAATTGGTGAATCCTGGAATGATTCTAGTGCCTATTTAGACGGTACTAGCTTTGATAGTGTAATGAATTATTTATTTAGGACCTATGTATTTAGGCTAATGGATGGCGCTAAGAAAAGCCCAAAGGAGGAGGTCTTAAGCTTTATAGAGTCCTATAGTGAGCATAGGATGATGTATCCAAGACCACATTTTGAGGCTTTAATTAATTTGATTTCCTCACATGATGTTGAAAGGCTTGCCTCAATCTATAGTGAGAAGGAAATAAGGGTAATGCTTTTAATGCTACTAACCCTTTCAGGCTTACCCTGCATCTATTATGGTGATGAGCTAGCCCTTAAGGATGATCCTATTTATAATAATAGAGCTCCTATGCCATGGGATAAGCTTGATTGCATGCTTATAGATATTAAGCCACTTATTGCCCTAAGGCATCAGCACAGTGCTTTAAGAGCATGGGATATTAGCTTTATAGCTAAGGATGCTGGTGTATTAGAGTATGTAAGAGAGGACAAGGAAGAAAAGATCGGCGTCTTAATTAATTTTAATAGTGAGGAATATAAGCTAAAAAATAATTATGATATTCTTTATGGAGCTAATAAAGCTAGCCTAGAATATTTAGATTTTATTATTTATAAGCTAAAATAAGGAGGAAATAGCTATGAAAATGTATTTCCCAGGCTTTAGGATTAAGGCCTTAACCCTAAGCTATGATGATGGGGTTAGAAGTGATATTAAGCTAGTTAATTTATTAAATAGGTATGGCGTAAAGGCTACCTTTAACCTAAATAGTGGGCTTATGGGTAAGGAAGGTGGCGGTAAGGTAGGAAGGCTAAGCTATGAGGAATGCCAGGCCCTATATGTCCCATCAGGCCATGAGGTTGCAATTCATACCCTAACTCATCCCTTCCTAGAAAGGCTAAGCTATGAGGAGTGCCTACATGAGGTATTAGCTGATAGGCTAACGCTTCAAAAAATGACAGGGCAGGAGATTCATGGTATGGCCTATCCCTTTGGAACCTATAATGATATGGTTTTAAAGGTATTAAGGGAGGCTCAGGTTTACTATAGTAGAACCTGTGATGCGAGGGAGGATTTTTCTATTCCTGAGGACTTTTTAAGATATTATCCTACCACTCATCATAAAAATCCAAGGCTTATGGAGCTAACACATAAATTTTTAGAGGATGAAAATAAAGAGCCCTACCTATTTTATCTTTGGGGTCATTCCTATGAGTTTGAAAATGAGGGTAATTGGAATATAATAGAGGACTTTTTAAGCCTTGCTTCCTTTAGACCCGAGGTTTGGTATGCGACTAATATTACAATTGTTAATTATGTAAATGCCTATAGAGGGCTAATTAGAGCTAATAATACAATAATTAATAATTCTAATATAGATTTATATATAGAGGTAGAAGATAAGCGCTATATAGCTAAGGCGCATTCTAAAATTATTTTAGATTAAGGGCTTAAATTTCTAATTTAATCTAAATTTTTTCGTAAAGCAAGGGACTTTTTTGAGTCTTTTAGTAATGTATTAAAAAATGGTTGTTTTTATAGTGCTTATAAGGTATTATTAATAAAAGGACACGTTAAATTTATTTATAGAGGTGATAAAAATGAATAGACGAGCTGGTGTATTATTACACATAACAAGCCTTCCTTCTAAATATGGTGTTGGTACCCTAGGTAAGGAAAGCTTTGAATTTATAGATTGGCTAGAGAAGGGCAAAATGAAGATTTGGCAGGTATTACCATTAGTACCTACAAGCTATGGTGATTCACCATATCAATCTGTTTCCTCAACAGCCCTAAATCAATATTTAATTGATTATGATATTTTAAAGGAAAAGGGTTTACTTGATAGTAGTGATTATGAGGCTGAGCTAAATATTAATCCAGTTAGGGTTGATTATGCATACCTATTCCATAAGAAGAATGAAATATTAAGAAAGGCCTTCACACGCTTTAATGTAAATACTAAGGCCTTTAAAGCCTTCCTCAAGGAGGGAGAATATAATGATTATTCATTATATATGACTCTAAAGGAGCTAAATGGCTTTAAGTCATGGGAGAATTGGCCACTTGAGCTTCAAAGCTACTCTAAGGAGCTTGAGGAAAGAATAATTAAGGAGAATAAGAAGAACTATTTATTCTGGCAATGGACTCAATATGAGTTCTTAGCTGAGTGGAATAAGGTTAAGGACTATGCCAATAGTAAGGGTATAGAGATTATGGGTGATATGCCTATTTATGTTGCCTATGACTCTGTAGAGGTTTGGAAGCACCCTGAGCTATTTGATTTAAACCCAGATAAGAGCCTAAAGTATGGGGCAGGCTGTCCACCAGATGCCTTCTGTGAGGATGGTCAGCTATGGGGGAACCCAATTTATAACTGGGATTATCATAAGAGCACTGGCTATGCCTGGTGGAATGAAAGAATTAGTAAGACCTTCAAGCTATATGATATTATAAGAATTGATCACTTTAGAGGCTTTGCTGATTACTATAGAATTCCTGCAAGCGAGGAAACTGCTAGAAATGGTGAATGGGTAAAGGGTCCTAGATTTGATTTATTTAAGGATAAGACTAACCTTAAGATTGTGGCTGAGGATTTAGGCTTTATTGATGAGCCAGTAAGAGAGCTTCTAGAAAAGACTAATTACCCTGGTATGAAGGTATTACAATTTGGCTTTGATGGTGATCCTTCAAATGAATATTTACCATCTAATGCTACTGAGAATTATGTAATTTATACAGGTACTCATGATAATATGCCATTGTATCAGTGGATTGGCTCAATGGATGAGGATGAGCTTGATGATTTTAAGTCTATTTTAGTAGAAGAATGCGATAAGCTAGGAGTAGAATTTAATTGTAATCTTGATAGCATTGAATATTTAGTAGATATTTGTATTGAGCTTGCCTATGCTAGTAAGGCAGATACATGTATCATTCCAATGCAGGATTTATTACATCAGGATGGCTTTACAAGAATGAACTTCCCATCAACTGTTTCAACTGATAACTGGAGCTATAGAATTAGTGATGGTGCTTTATCAGATGATTTAGCTAGTGGCTTAGTATATTTAGTTAATAAATTTAATCGATAATAAAAAACAGTTATATAGCGAATTTGCTGTATAACTGTTTTTTTGTTATTTTTTTAAATTATTTACCTTTAATTTCAATTTTATCTAAAACCTTAAGCCCTAACCTATCTATAAATTCATAAATAAGCCTTGTATCATCAGTAATAAGGCTATTTGGATTATGAGCATCAGCTCCAACAACTATTTTTAAACCCTCATATTCCTTAGCAATTCTCCAAAAGTGCTCATTTGGATAAAGCCAATCGGTATTATGGTTGAAGCGTCTTGAGTTATTTGGGCCATTCGCATTAATTTCAATATAGACATCATTTTTAATGCAGGCCTCTATTATCCCTCGACTTACCTCCTCGCAGCATTCATCCCAGTACATATCACCAAGCTCCTTATTATATTGAATGAAGAATAAATCTGGGTGGGCTAGGTAATCATATAGACCAGTTGCTAGCGCCTTTTTAACTGTATCTAGATAGCCATAGATTGTTTTACTATTTATATCTCCATAGGTATTATATTTTTTATCTCCAATATAAAACCAGTGAACACCAAGAATCATATAATCAAGGCTTTCTCTCATTTCCTTATAATGCTCATGATATTTTTCTATATATTCAGTTTCTATACCACTATAGATTTTGATTTTTCCCTTAAGCATTTCCTTAGCATAGCTAATTTCTGGTAGATAAATCTCATAAAATTCCTTAACATTCATATTTCTAGTTAGAGCCTCACCCGGAATATCAGGTGTCTCAAGCTCTCTTGGTAGAGGCCCATGATCTGACATACCAAGCTCACTAAAGCCAAGCTCAATTGCCTTTAGAGCATAATCAATAGGAGCTCCACCTGCATGATGGCATAGCCTTGTATGGGTATGATAATTATTTTTAAGCATATAAAAAATCTCCTTTACTAAGCTTTAATTAAAAGGAAGGATTAGCCTACAAACCCTTCCTCTTAATTTATTTTTTAACCTTTATAACAGCAGTTCCGTAGGATGGAATAGTAGTAGAATCACTAGCTAGAGTAATCTCCTTACTAGCATAAATTATGTTACCATCAGTAAAATCATATGAAACCTTTGAAGGCTTATTATTGGTATTAACTAAGCATAGGTAGGTAGTACCATCTAGGCTACGAGTGAAGGCACAGACAGCTCTACCTAGGCTAATTGGCTCAAAGCTTCCATATTTTATAACCTTATCATTTGCCTTAAGAGTAGTAATAGCCTTATAGAAGGAAAGCATAGAATCAGGGTCCTTAAGCTGCATAGCGGCAGGCTTAATACCTCTATTGTGCTCATCATATTCATTTGAGGTACCACCAAGCCTAATAATAGAGGTATCATATTCATTACCCCATTTATATGGCTGACGGTAGGCTAAATCACCATTATTATCAGTAACCTTAACACCACTCATACCAAGCTCATCACCATTATATATCCATGATAGGCCAGGTAATAGCATTTGAATAGCAGCAGAGGCCTTTGCTGCCTCAGTATTATTAGAAAGCTTAGACATAACTCTATCAATATCATGGTTAGATAGGATTAAGGAATTTAGCATATCTGGATTTTTATCATCTAAATCATCAATAAGAGTGCTATAGCTATAGCTTATCATTTCACCACTACCAGCTCCTACATTAGAAATAATAGAGTTCTTAGTTTGAAAATCAAAGCAGGAATCAATTCCTTGCTCATAAAAGCCACTATAGGCAGAGGAAGAATTATCTAAAACCTCAAGGGTTAAGAAGGCATTCTTATTAAGCTTTTTAATATCCTTAGAGAATTTATTAAAGAATTCAAGATTCTTATTATAATTTAGGGTAGCAAGGTTATCTGAGCCCTCATATAGCTCCATACCCTTACTAGTATCATAATTATATACATGCTTAGCACCATCAACTCTAAAGCCATCAACACCCTTATCCATCCAGAATTTACATACCTCAAGCATCTCATCATAAACCTTAGGATTATCATAGTTTAAATCTGGCATACCATCCCAGAATAGAGCATAGTAGTATTCACCATTTAATTTATATCTGTCATTAGTTACACGAGTAGGAGTCCATCTATAGTAATCTCTATATTCCTTTTCCTTGGCCATAGATTTTAAGAACCACTCATTGTTTTTAGAGGTATGATTGATTACTAAATCCATCATTACCTTAATTCCACGCTTATGAGCCTCAGTAAGAAGCTTTGTATAACTTTCCATACCACCGAAGGCCTCTCTAATTGATCTATAATCATCAACATCATAGCCATGGTATGAGCCTGAGCGGTGAACTGGGGTTAGCCAAAGCACCTCGATATTTAGGTTATCCTTTAAATAATCTAAATTATCAATAACACCATTAATATCTCCAGAGATATTATTTAAATCGTTAGCCTTATTTCCATTTGCGAAGGTATCAACAAAGACCTGATAGCCAATCCTTGCTTCATTTTTAATACCATCCTTTTTTTCTCCACCACAGCTAGCTAAGGCTAAGGCTAGACCTATTAGCGGAAGTATAGTTATCTTTTTCATTTTTGTATCACCCTAAGAAAATTATAGCAAAAAATAAATAGGAGGGGAAGAAGCTAAGCCTAAAGCTACTTATATATTTCGAAAATTTATTAAATGTAAGCATGAACACGAA
>JAHHSW010000046.1 GCA_020024985.1 Anaeroplasmataceae bacterium
ATATTATGTCATTCATCCTATATAGTTAATATGAACTATATTAAGTTTATAAATGATTTTGAATTCGTATTAAAGAATGGTGAGGCTGTACCTATTTCTAAACGCTTATTCTCTCAGGTAAAGGAAAAATATATTAGGTACCTTGTAGGTGAATAATATGATACTAGCAAGTGAAATAGTCAATAATCTACTTAATATTTTACCAGCTATATTATATCTATCCTTTGCCTTTACTGCTTTAATTATAGTTAATGAGAGTAAATATTCACTTAAGACAACCCTCATTATTGTAATTCCGTTTTTAATTATTCTAGCAGGGCTTAATCTTACACTTTATGCCTATCACCCAGCTGAAAGGCTAGATCAGGGCTTCTTTGTTACGATGTTTATTCCCCACGCTATACTATCTATATGTATAGGTAAGAAAAAGGGTGTTTTCGCTATTACAGCCATGATAAATGCCTTCATATCTGTATATATGGTTACCCTGGTTAGAAATTCATTTATGTATAGGTTTCCAAATTTAGCTACGGAATATATAGTTTATATAATATTCCTACCTACTATACTGGTATTTTTAAAGTTCTTCTATGTAAATTTACAAACACTTATTGAGAAATCCCTCCCTAAGCTTATTTATATTATTATTCTTCTATCATTTGTTCTTTGCTGTGAAATAGTTCTTTATGGTATTATGATTAATGATGAATCATCTAATATGCTAAGGCTTGATATCTTTGGTGTTGCCATCATAAGCGTCTACATAATATCAGTTGCTTCATTCTACATTTTAATGAATGAATATGATAAGACCCTTACTGAGGCTAAGGACCAGGAGGTATTAGAGGCTAATATTCAAGGAGTTTTAACTAAGCTAAGGGTTAGAAAAATTAAAGAGGAGCAGCTTAGATTATTAAGACATGATATGAAGCATGTATTAATATCTGTTGCATCTCTTATCCAATCTGATAAAAATGATAAGGCACTAGAGCTAATTAATACCTATACTCCTATAGTTGAGGCTACTGCTGATAAACTTTATTGTAAGGACCCTGTAATAAATTCAGTTTTAGATTATTATGTGGCAGCCTGCAAGCTTAATAATATCAAAATAGATGTTAAGATTAATAATATTGAGGACGCCCTAAATATTAGTGCTCCTGAGATGTCAATCTTCCTATCTAACTGCTTTGATAATGCAATTAATGCCTGTAAGAAGCTTAATGAGGATAGAAGGTATATAAGCTTTAAGTTTATAAATAATGATGAAAGATTAGTTCTTCAGCTTAAAAACACCTTTGATGGCAATCTAAAAATCGATGCTAACGGTCTTCCTACCTCAACTGAGGATGGTCATGGTATTGGAACTAGGTCAATAGACCGCTTTGTAAAAAGACACAAATGTATACTTAATTACGAAATAAAGGACAAAATTTTCATTATTAATGTATTATTCAGTAAATAATCTAATATGGAGTGTAGAAATACGCTCCATATTTTTGTTTATTTCTTAAAAAAATACTTGTAGATTTTAAAATATAAATGTATAATAACGAATGGTTAAGAAAGAGGTAATAAGATGGAAAGAAAAATTGGTACCGTTTCAATGGGTATTAGATGCCCAATAATTAGAGAGGGAGACGATTTAGTTAAAATCGCATGTGATAGTGTTCTTGAGGCACTAGAGAGTGAAAATCTTGAGCTTAAGGACAAATCAGTAATCGCATTAACTGAATCAATTGTTGCACGTTCACAGGGAAATTATGCAAAGGTTGAGGACATCGCTACTGACGTTAAGGCAAAGCTTGGCGGAGAAACAGTTGGTGTAATCTTCCCAATTCTATCTAGAAATAGATTTGCTATAATTCTTAAGGGTATTGCACAAGGCTGCAAGAAAATTGTATTAATGCTTAGCTATCCTTCTGATGAGGTAGGTAATGCACTTCTATCATATGATGAGCTTGATGAGGCTGGCGTTAATCCATTTAGCGATGTATTATCACTAGAAAAGTATCGTGAGCTATTCGGTCACAAGGTACATGAGTTCACTGGTGTTGATTACATTGATTATTATGCTAATATGATTAAGAAGCAGGGCTGTGAGGTTGAGGTAATCTTCGCTAATCAAGCTAGAACAATTCTTAATTATACAAAGAATGTCATTTGCTGTGATATTCATACAAGATTTAGAACAAAGAGATTATTAAAGAATGCTGGTGGAGAAAAAATCTATGGCCTAGATGATATTCTTACCTCTTCTATTAATGGCTCAGGATATAATGAAAAGTATGGTTTATTAGGCTCTAATAAGTCTACTGAGGATACAATTAAGCTATTCCCTAAGGAGTGCAAGGATTTAGTTGTTACAATTCAATCAGAGATTTTAAAGAGAACTGGTAAGCATGTTGAGTGTATGGTATATGGAGATGGTGCCTTCAAGGATCCACAGGGAAAGATTTGGGAGCTTGCTGACCCAGTTGTATCTCCTGCCTTTACTGATGGCTTAATTGGTACTCCAAATGAGCTTAAGCTTAAGTACCTAGCTGATAATGAATTCAAGAACCTAAAGGGTGAGGAATTAAAGAAGGCTATTAGTGCTTCTATTAAGGCTAAGGACCATAACCTAAAGGGTGATATGGCTTCTCAAGGAACTACTCCTCGTCAGCTAACAGACCTAATTGGTTCATTATGTGATTTAACAAGTGGCTCTGGTGATAAGGGTACTCCTATCATCCTAGTTCAAGGCTACTTCGATAACTTCACTGACTAATATAAATTAAAGGGAAATCTGGATTTCCCTTTTTCTTTTTATAAAAATTTAGGAGCAAATTTATATTGCTCCCTTTTATTATAAGCCTACAGCTAATAGGCTACTATTAATTTTTCTTAAAACTACTGCTGGATAATCAGTTGGATTATAATCAGTATGGCTTGATATACTACCACCACCACTAATATTACCAAACATTTCTCCCCAGCCACCCTCATAATTTAGGTATTCCTGGAAATCATTATAGTGATTATAGGTATAGAAAACATGCTTATCCTCTTTATTAGTAATAGGCCTACCATTAGTATATTCCTTAGTATAAACAATTCTTGCAGCTCCTCTTACAATGCTACTACCATTATTATAAGGCTTTGCTGGATATTTAGGATCACAATCTGTTCCGGTTGTACCTAAATCCATTTCATAATATCTAGTACCACCATTATTAACACCACTAATATCTGGTAATTCTGGCTCATATGGGTATCTAGCTGTATCTCCGCTAAAGAAGGTATTATTTAATCTTAAATATTTACCCCATTTACTTTTGCTTGGCTTTGTATTCTTGCTCTCAGTTTGATTAACAGGGGCATCACCAAAGGCATATACATAGGCTGCAACCTCCTCAAGGGTTACATAGGCTCCTCCCTTATATATTCTATTTACAACCTCGCCATAGGCATTAACTACTAAATAGGTATTACCATTATCCTCATATAGCTCCTCGCTATTTTTAATAAATCTAGAATTTACCTCAGGCCTATAGCTTGAAATTGTTGGTGCCTGATCCTGCTCAGAAATAGAACCACTCATTAGGCTATGCTTAGTTCTATAATATGAATCCATATAGCTCTTAGCTGGCTCATAGTTCCTATAGAAATCCTTTTGTGATACATTTACATAAGGATCCTCATGTATTTCATTTGCGTTAATAATTAAAATATTACTCTTTGTATTACCAATATTACCTTGAATTTGGAAGCTCTTATTATTTTTAGCAATTACTGTGCTTCCTATTATCTCAGCATTTTCACTACCACTAATTATTTTATATTGAATGTTTTTTCTAGCATAATCTGAGTGGGTATAAAAGCTAAGCGTTGCCTCTTCTAATGCTCCTAGGTTGCTTTTAGAAATGCTTATATCTAGCTTATTAGGCTCTGGGCCATTTTCTACAACCATAATATCTAATACATTACTAGTAATATTATTATAGCTTGCATAAACAAAGCCCTGACCTGTCTTATTAGCTCTAATGGTATTACCATCAAGGCTTAATACATCATTATCAGCTATGAGCTTAATATTATAATTTCCACTTGGATAGCTCATTACCTTAATGTCAGCAGTTTCTCCCTCTAGTAAATAATATTTACTGCTTCTAATCTCTATTTTATTTAAATTAGCTCCCTCAATAAACTCAAGCTCTAGCTCATTACTAATAGCCTCATTAAGGGTTGCGACTACCTTAACCCTACCTGCTTTTAATCCAGTAATTTTATTATCATTTATAGAAGCTATTTCCTTACCACTAATAATAGTTAGGGTAGGATTAGCTGGAATAGGTGCCTCAACTCCATTAGCTAGGTATTTATAGCTTAGGGTAATAGTCTCATTAACCCTTGCAACCGTAGCACTGCTATAAAGCCTTAGCTCCTTATCATAGCTATTAGCTAAAACCTTAACTAAAAGCTTCGCCTCATATTTTTTAGCACTAAGGCTAATATTAGCCTCTCCTGGCTTTATGGCCCTAATATTTAAATCCTCATCAATCTCTACTATATCAGTATTATCTGATTTAATAGTAATGTAATCCTTTAAATCATCACTACAGCTATATTCTAGCTTAGCTACACTACCAACCCTCATTACT
This sequence comes from Anaeroplasmataceae bacterium, assembly GCA_020024985.1. Lineage (GTDB taxonomy): Bacteria > Bacillota_I > Bacilli_A > Acholeplasmatales > Anaeroplasmataceae > Anaeroplasma. The sequence continues at coordinate 4,644 of JAHHSW010000046.1, forward strand.
ATTGATTCACCATTTAAAATTACTATTTTACTATCAGCCTTACTGCAGGCTACTAAGCTAAATAGCATTAAAAATATAAATATAAATAAACTCTTTATCTTCTTCATAAAATCACCCTTTTTTTATCGTCAGTTTTAATATTATACTATATAGTTTAAATAAAATATATTCCTTTTTATATTTCACATATTTTACCAAAAAGTTCTCTATATTTAAGCTCTAAAAGCCTTAATTATAGCTAAATTTTGGTGTATAATATAATTAACAAAGCAATAAGGAGGACAATATAAAATGTTAAAGAATAAGGTTGCCATCGTCACTGGTGGTACAAGAGGAATTGGTCTAGAAATCGTTAAGGTATTTCTAGAAAACGGTGCTAAGGTTGCACTATTAGGTAGTAGAGAGGAAACTGTTAATAAGGCTCTAGCTGAGCTTAAGAAAATTAATAAGGACTATGAGGTAATCGGTCTTCACCCAAGCCTACATGTTGAGGCTGAGGTTACTGAGGCCTTTCGTAAGGTAAATGAGCATTTCGGTAAAATTGATATTCTAGTTAATAATGCTGGTATCTCTCAGGCTATGCCACTTACAAGCTATACTGAGGCTGATTATGATAAGATTGATAATATCAATATTAAATCAGTATTTGTTTGCTCAAAGGTTATAGTACCTTATCTAGAAAAGACTAAGGGCTCAATTATAAATACCTCATCTATGGTTTCTATTTATGGTCAACCATCTGGATGTATGTATCCTACAAGTAAGTTCGCTGTAAACGGCTTAACTAAGTCTCTTGCTCGTGAGCTTGCCCCTAAGGGAATTAGAGTTAATGCAGTTGCTCCAGGTGTAACTGAAACTGATATGGTTAAGGCTTTACCTGATGCTGTAATTAAGCCATTAATCGCTACTATTCCTCTTGGAAGAATCGGAACTCCTAGGGATGTTGCTAATGCATTTTTATTCCTAGCATCTGATTTAGCATCATATATTTCTGGTGTAGTTCTATCTGTTGATGGCTGCGCTAGAAGCTAATTATTAATAAGAATAATAGGAGCTATAGAATTTAGGCTTAGGATAAGTTCTATAGCTTTTTTCTTTAAAAAAATAAATCCTTAGCCTAAGCTAAAGATTCATCTTTCTATTATTTGTATTTTTTTTATAAGAGCCTCAATTAATATATCTAAGCCATAAACCAAAAGGCACATTAAAAATGATGCCACTACTATTCCAATAGATGGTAATAAAATATAATCTGTAACACCTAAAAATGGAGAAATAATCTTAGCCTCCTCCTCGGTTCCTGGAATACTAATAAATAAATATTTTAATATTAAGGACCAAATTTCTATTAAAATAAGGCATACAGCTGATCTATAGGACTTCTTTAAATTAAATCTAACCTCACCAGCTACTATAGATAATACTCCGTAGGCAAGGCATAGGCCAAAATAGATAAAGACCTGAATGTTTCTAAATCTAAAATAGGAATCCATTAAAATCGGATTTGGATATAATAGGAATACAAACATCGCAATTATAGACATCATAGCTACTGTGCTTTTATACCTATCAAATGGAGCTACAAATCTAGAAATAATAATTAATGGAGCTATAACCGTACCAATTGTAAAGGGTACACGAGAAACATAGATTTTACCTAGCATAATAGGTACTACTAAATCTAATATGTAATAGCCAATAATAATTATTGACATTATATCTAAAACCCTACTATTAAATTTTTGATTCTTATGCCTAGTTATTATAACCCCAATAAAGGTTCCTATTATTATGACTGCTATCATAATAAGCTCAACAACTAAATTTATACCTATATCTAAATAGGATAGCATATTAGCTATTACCATACTCTCACACCCATTTTCTATAGCTCCCAATTAATTATAGCATAGAAGAGAAAATATTAAAAGAGTGAGCTTAGCTCACTCTCAGAGCGTTGACAAAGTACTAATTTTTGTAGCAATACATAAAGTAGTACTTTTCTTTTGCTTAAAATAGAGAAAATGGTAATAAAAAAAGCAATAATAGCATATATCCTATGCCATCATTGCCTTCC
>JAHHSW010000047.1 GCA_020024985.1 Anaeroplasmataceae bacterium
TTTCTATATCTACATCCTAAAAATTACTTTCCATTTGGTTTTTAAACCAGGTTTCCTGTCTTTTAGCTAAATGACGAGTATTCTTTTTTATTTCCTCTATAGCCATACCTAATGAGATTAAGCCCTCAAAATATGGCACTAGCTCCTGGTATCCAATCGCATGTGGGAAAATTCCCTCATCATATAAGCCCTTAACCTCGGCTACTAAGCCTTCAGCAATCATTTGATCAACTCTTTTATTTATTCTTTCATATAGCCTCTCTCTTGGCATCTTTAAATAAACAATAAAATGATCATATAGCTTTTCCTTTTTATTATTAAAGCTATGAATAGAGGTATTAAGCTCCTCTAATACCTCTAAAGCTCTTAACACTCTTTTTCGATTATTTGGATGTAGCTTTTCCTTATCTATATTACTATCCTTACTTAAAAGTAAATCATAAAGCTCCTGATTAGAATAGCCCTCAAATTTCTTTGAATAATCTAAATTTCTTTTAGAAGCATTAAACTCATAATTATAAATAGCACTTTGAACATATAAGCCAGTACCACCACAAATTAAGGAAAGCTCATTTTGATCCATTATTTTTCTAGCCTCTCTTTGAAAATCAGCTACACTATAGGTTTCATGTGGATCCATTATGCTAATTAAATGATGCTTAACACCATCCATCTCCTCTAGGGTTGGCTTAGCAGAGCCTATATCTAGGCCCTTATATACAGCCACACTATCTCCACTTATTACATCAAGATTATAATGCTTGGCAAGCTCAATAGATATTTTGGTTTTACCTACCGCGGTAGGTCCTACTACTACAATAACCCTTTTCATTACTTTTGAATCCTTTCAAACATTTTTTCAATCTCCTGAACAGTAAGCTTAATCATAGTTGGCCTACCATGAGGACAGGTATATGGGTTTTTACATTTACCTAGCTCATTAAGTAAATAATCAACCTCATCCCTATTTATAGTATGATTAGCCTTAATAGAGGACTTACAGCTAATTTGCTTACAAATCCAATCTCTAAAATACATAATATCAATCTTATGATTTAAAACCATACTAGATATTAGCTCATAAATAACCTCCTCAAGGTTATCTATTTTACACCAAAGTGGAATTCCTCTTACCGCAAAATCCTTTTCACCAATTTCATCAAGAGTAAAGCCAATCTTTTCAAACTCAGCTATATTCTCCTCAATATATAAGGCCTCTGGCCTTGAAAAGGACAAAATTACAGGAATTAATAAATCAGTTCTTGGCTGATTTGGTCGACCAAGAAGCTCATAATTTTTTTCATAATTAATTCTTTCATGGGCTGCATGCTGATCTAGCATATACATGCCCTCACTATTTTGAAATATTATATAGGTTCCAAAAATTTGGCCTACATATTCCATATATGGAAACTTTCTTTTAGGCTCAATAATAGTATTTTCCTTAATAATTTCCATAGTAGCCTTAGGCTCTTCCTTAACTTCCTCATTAGCTCTAGTAATAGGCTCCTTAATACTATTATCTAGGCTATTAGCTTCACTATAGCTATTATTAGCATTATCCTCAAATGAAAAGCTTGGATTATAGCTAGGCACCTGAGGCTTAGGCTCTAAATCCATATTAGGCTTAGACTCACTAAAGTGCTCCTTTACCTCTTTAATTCCATAGCTAGGCTCTCTATCAGAAAGCTTATCATTAATATCAAATATTGTTGTCTTCTTATAAGCATCTGGCCTTACTTTAGGCTCTAAATCTCTTTCAGGAATATGCGTATTTTCTAATAGCATACCTATAATTTCACTCTTTAGCCTCTTACAAACAGCCTCCTCATTACTAATCTTAATCTCAGTTTTAGTAGGATGAACATTAACATCTATTAAAAGTGGATCAATCTCATAATATAGGATACCTATAGGAAATTTACCTATTGGTAGATAGGTTTCAAAGCCATCAACCACCGCATTAGTAATATTATAGTTCTTAACATATCTACCATTACATACCATAGTAATCTCTAGCTTATTAGATCTATAAATTGAAGGCTTTACAAAAACTAAATGAGCCTTATAGCCATCACAAACAAAGCTATGCTCTATTACATTCTTTGCACAATCAAGACCATATAGCTCACCAATTAGGGTTTGGTAGTTATTAGAGCCTGAGGTTTGAAAAATAAGCTTATCATCATTATAAACAACAAACTTTAAATCCAAATGTGCCATAGAAATTCTATTAATAAAGTACATAATGCTTGCAAGCTCACTCTTAGGAGCCTTCATATACTTTAATCTAGCTGGTGTATTGAAAAACAAGCCCTCAACCTCAACGGTTGTGCCCTTATTATGATTTTCAATACCACATTTTTGCATAACACCAGCCTTATACTGGCAGGTATAGCCCTTTACTCCATCTATAGATGAGGTAATAGTCATATTGGAAACTGCCGCTATAGAGGCAATCGCCTCACCTCTAAAGCCCAGGGTCAAGATTCTATATAAATCATATTCATTTTTAATCTTAGAGGTTGCATGAGGTAAAAAGGCATTACATACATCCTCCTCATCCATACCATCACCATCATCAATTACCTTAATAGCCTCAAGGCCTGCGGTTTTAAGATAAATTCTACAGGTAGTAGCATGGGCATCTATAGAGTTTTCTACTAGCTCCTTAATAACACTAGATGGTCTTTCTACAACCTCTCCAGCTGATATCATATTAGCTAGCTCAGTGCTCATCTTTTGAATTTTACCCAATCTACTTCATCTCCTTTAGCTCATATAAAAGGCTTAAGGCCTCTAAAGGAGATAGCTTATTCAAATCAATTTGATCAAGCCTTTCCTTAATTTGATTAGCTACACTCTCCTCATGAACCTCTTCCTTATTATCAAATTCCTCAAAATTAAATAAATCAAGAGCGATTCCATGATTAGTCTTATTATCCTCCTCAAGAACCTCAAGGATTTGCTTACTACGCTCAATTAATGACTTAGGAAGGCCAGCTAAATTAGCTACATTAATACCATAGCTCTTATCAGTCGGTCCATCTATAACCTTATGAAGGAAGGCAACCCCATTCTTAGTTTCCTTAGCCTCAACATGGACATTTTTAAGCCTCTTAAGCTTTCTATCAAGATCTGTAAGCTCATGATAGTGTGTAGAGAATAGAGTAATACAGCCAACCCTTTCATGTAAGTACTCAAGTATTGCCTGAGCTAGGGCCATACCATCAAAGGTTGCAGTACCTCTACCTATTTCATCAAATAAAACTAAGCTATTCTTAGTAGCATTACTAATTGCATAATTAGCCTCAATCATCTCTACCATGAAGGTGGATTGTCCTGAAACTAGATCATCTGAAGCACCAATACGAGTGAAAATAGCATCAAAAATCATCATGTTAGCTACCTTAGCAGGAACAAATGATCCCATTTGAGCCATTATGATAATGCAGGCAAGCATTCTCATATAGGTACTCTTACCACTCATATTAGGTCCAGTAATTAAAATCATATTATACTTATTAATTACTACATCATTAACAATATAATCACCCTGCATTAAGGATTCTAATACTGGATGTCTACCATCAACAATATTAACCTCCCTCTCATCATTAAAGGTAGGTCTTACATAATTATATTTAATTGCAATATCACTTAAGGATATATAGCAATCTATTTCACTTATTAAATCAGCAAGCTCCTGTAGGCTTACTATAAATTCCTGAGCATATTTTCTTAGGCTAGTAAATACCTCATATTCAATGACCTCTATTTGGTCCTTGGCATTTAAAACCATTTGCTCATATTTCTTAAGCTCTGGGGTTATAAATCTTTCACTATTAGCAAGGGTAGCACGTCTTTCGTATTCAATATCCTCTGGAAGAAATTGAATTTGACCCTTAGATATCTCAATAAAATAGCCAGTAATTCTATTATATCCAACCTTAAGATTCTTAATACCAGTTATCTCCCTTTGCTTAGCCTCATAATTCATAATCCAGCTTTTACCATTAGTTGATATTTCTCTTATCTCATCAAGCTTACTATTAAAGCCCTCCTTAATCATACCACCCTCCTTAACAGATAGTGGTGGATTATCAACTAAGGCCTTCTCTAATAAATCATAAAGCTCCTTATGAGGATTAATAAGAGAAGCCATTTCCTTTGCATGAGAATTAGGAAGCTCTGAAATCTTCATAGCCACATCAGGAATATTCTTTAATGACCTACGAAGCCATACTAAATCCTTAGCGTTGGCATTACCTGAAGAAATTCTTCCGATAATTCTTTCAAGGTCATAAACATTTTTAAATATTTGCTTAATTTCCTCCTTAATAATATAGGAATTATTAAAGGCCTCAACAAAATCAAGCCTTCTATTAATGTCCTCCTTATTAACTAGAGGCTTATCTATCCACTTATGTAATAATCTAGAGCCCATAGCTGTAGAGCACTTATCCATAAGCCATAAAAGTGAACCATTCTTATTGCTTAGGCGCAGTGTCTCAGTAAGCTCAAGATTTCTTTTTGTAAATGCATCAATATGTAGGTAATCAACATTAACATAGGATTTAAAGCGTTTAAAATGCTGTGGCTTCTGCTTTTGGGTTTCAATGAAATATTCTATAAGCATACCAACTGTCTTTTGATACATTGGCTCTACATTAGCTACTATATCCATTAAATCAGCTGGAATATCACATTTATTAACATAGGAAGCAACAATAGAATTTTGCTTCAAAAACTCAAATAAGCCAATATTATTGAAATCCTCCATTAGGATTATTTCCTTAATCTTAAGGGATAATATTTCATTTTCTAATAAATCTAGCTTCTTATATGAGGTTATATAGCCCTCTCCTGTAGTGATATCGCCATAGCATAAAATAAATTCTCTTTTTTGATACATTATTGAAGCAATAAAATTATTTTCCTTTTCCTTAAGACCAGACTCAATAGTACCTGGAGTAATAATTTTAACAACTCCTCTTTTAACTAAGCCCTTTGCCTCCTTAGGATCCTCAATTTGCTCAACTATAGCTACCTTATAGCCTCTTGAAACTAGCTTTTCAATATATTGGTCAGCAGCATGGAAGGGAATACCACACATTGGTACTCTTTCCTTAACTCCACAGTCCTTTCCAGTTAACGCAAGCTCAAGCTCCCTTGAGGCAAGATGTGCATCATCAAAAAACATCTCATAAAAGTCACCAAGCCTAAAGAACACTATGAAGTCCTTATATTCATTTTTAATTTCCAAATACTGCTCCATCATTGGGGTATACTTTAATTCCTTACCCATTTTAAATCACCTACTACCTACTGTGCATTTATTTATTCATTATAAAATAAGCACAAATTCCTATTGCTAATAAGGCTACTAATACTAGGGCTATTACAAGACCCTTCTTAGATTTCTTCTTAGCTGCCTTAATTAGTCTTTCATCTCCATATTTATCATTAACTCTTACATCAGCAAATTTATCATTTTCTGAGTCAGTTTCATTATTTTGCTTAGACTCATTATGAGCCTTTACAATATCAGCTATTTCCTCATCGGTTAGCTCCTCATTCTCTTCTATAGCCTTAGCTCCCTCTTTTGTCTCAGAAGTATTAGCTTCTTCTAGGGCCTCACTATTAGTAGCTTCTAAGCTAGAGTCATCTTGAGCTTCCTCTTGAGCCTCTTCATTGCCTTGAGCTTCCTCATTTGATTCCTCTTTTGGCTCTTCCTTTTGATACTCTGAAGCAACATATGATACCTCAAAGCCTCCATCAGTATCCTCTTTTTCTTCTAAAGCCTCAGTATCTAAAGCCTCAACCTCTTGAACTACTGATTGAGCGATTTCCTCGTCCACTAGGCTAACAGCCTCATTGGCTATAGCCATAGAGTCTTCCTCATCCTTAGCTTCCTCATCCTCTACTAGCTTATGATGCTCTTCCTCTTGAGCTTCTTCCACATTTGGCTCTTCCTTAGGCTCTTCCTTTTGATTTGAAGCCTCGATATCATCTAATGATACCTCCTCATCATCAATATCCTCCTTTAATAGGACCTGATTAAAGGTTTCCTCATCATTTTCCTCACCATCATAGTGAACTACCTTGGCAGCCTCATCATTTTGGAAAGCATTTATTGCTGAAAAATCAATTCTAAAATCTAATGGCTCAAACTCAGTAGTAGTAACAACTCTACTAAATGAGGTATATTCCATCGTACATTGCTCTAGGTAATAGAATAAATAAGTAACTAAATCATTCTTACTCATAGCTGGCTGCATAGGCACACCAGTTCTTCTTGAATATGTTTGAAGCTGAGTTATAGTCATACCCTCAAGCTCTAATGCCATCGCATCACTATATTCATTATTCTTCTTTAAATAATATACAATAAAATCTAAAAATTGCTTCTTCTTTAGCCTTGTAGGAAGATCAATACCGTACTTACCTGCTATATCATAAATATCCTGATTTGAAGCACTAAGCGCTAAGGTTTCCTTTAATTCTATGATGCTTCTACCATCAAAGCTTCCCTCAATCTCTAAAGATACCATAGAAATATAATTAAAATATTCCTCAAAGCTTTCTATATTACCCTTCTTTAAA
>JAHHSW010000048.1 GCA_020024985.1 Anaeroplasmataceae bacterium
GTGTATGCTCAGTTGGTCTAGATATGATAATTATTCCTGGTGATACTACTCCAGAGGTAATTAGTGCCCTTATGGCTGATGAGGCTGCAATCGGTATGATAAATTCAAAGACAACGGCTGTTAGAGTAATTCCTGCCATAGGAAGAGCTGATGATGAGGGCTTAAATTTTGGTGGTCTATTAGGCTATGGACCAGTTATGAGGATTTCAAAGGTTAAGCCAGATGTTTTCATTAATAGAGGTGGACAAATTCCAGCTCCATTAAATAGCCTTAAAAACTAAATTTTCTAATAAAATGGGTGAGTGTTATATTTACCCATTTTTATATTTGTCTTAGTGGTAGTGATATAGATATTTCTTGTAAATTGCAAAAAAATATATTATAATTTAGATGTGAAAGAAGGAGATTACAATGGGATATTTAGAAAAAGTTAATTTATGGAAGAATAATGAACACTTAAATGCTGAATTACGCCAGGAGCTAGACAATATGTCTGATGATGAGCTTAAGGAAGCCTTCACAAACGATTTACAATTTGGTACTGCTGTTATAAGAGGAATTTTAGGCGTTGGTACAAATAGAATGAATATCTATCTTGTAGAAAAGGCAACACTTGGTTTCGGTAGATATTTAAGGGGCTTATGCCCAGATGCTTTAGAAAGAGGTGTAGCTATTGCTCATGATAATAGACATAAGTCTGTAGAATTTTCAAGAGTAGCTGCTGAGGTTCTTTCAACCTTAGGCTTTAAGGTATACCTTTCAGAGGCATTAAGACCTACTCCAGAGCTAAGCTTTGCAGTAAGACATTATCATTGTATTGGTGGTATTATCGTTACAGCAAGCCATAATCCAAAGGAATATAATGGTTATAAGATTTATGATGAAACTGGCTGCCAGCTAGTTCCTGATGATGCTGCTAAGGTAGTTGCTGAAATTAATAAGATTGATGATTATTTCAATATTGAGCATGATAAGAATCATGATTTAATTCAATATTATGGTGAGGATCTTGATAAGATTTATATTGAAAACTGTAAGTCAATTGTATTACGTCCAGAACAAAAGAAGAGCTTAAAGTTTGTTTATACTCCACTTCATGGTACTGGTCAGGTATTTGCACCACAGGTATTACAATCAGTTGGCTATGATGTTTATCCATTAGCATGTCAAATGACTAATGATCCAGATTTCTCTGGTGTTAAGAGCTCAAACCCTGAAAGCCCACTTGCTTATGATGAGGCAATTGATTTTGCTAAGAAGATTGGTGCTCAAATTGTATTATGTACAGACCCAGATGGAGACCGTTTAGGTATCGCTGTTAAGCATAATGGTGAGTATAAGCTATTTACAGGTAACCAAAGTGGTACCTTAATTCTTGATTACATTCTACGTACTAGAAAGGAATTAGGAACATTACCTAAGGATGGCTATGTATTTACTACTAACGTTTCATCTTTACTTCCTCAGGTTATCGCTAAAAAGTATGGTATGAAGGTTGAAATCACTCTAACAGGATTTAAGTTTATTGGTGAGAAGGCTCGTATCCTTGAAACTACAGGTAAGGGTACATACGTATTTGGCTTTGAGGAGTCATATGGCTGCCTAGTTAAGGATTTCGTTCGTGATAAGGATTCAATCCAAGCAATTTTAATGCTTTGTGAGGCTGCAGAATACTATAATAATAAGGGTATGGATTTAGTTGAGGCCTTAAATGCTATCTATGATGAGTATGGATACTATTATGAGACAATCAATCAAATTGAGCTTGCTTCACTAGATGGTCTAGCTAAGATTCAAAGAATCATGGATTTCTTTAGAACTACAGATATAGCTATTAAGGGCTTTAAGATTCTAGAGAAGGATGATGTTAAGCTTGGAATCAAGACTGATTATGAAAATGATAAGAAGCATAAGATTAATCTTCCATCATCTAATGTTATTAAGTATTATTTAAATGATGATAACTGGTTTGTTTTACGTCCATCAGGAACTGAGCCAAAGCTAAAGGTTTACTATGGCGTTAAGGGCAAGGATGATAAGGACGCAACAGCTAAGCTTAAGGATTTACAGGCTAAGGTATTAGAAATCATAAATCTAATTAAGTAATTTAAAAAATAAAATATAACTTTAGGAGCTTACGTAATGTAAGCTCCTATTTTCTCCCTATTTTAGGCAGATAATTAGGTGAAAATTGGTTAAATATTTGAAAATCATAATTAATTATGATATCATAACAAAGAGGTGAATTATAGATGAATATTTGGCACGATATAGATAACGATAGAATTACTAGAGATGCATTCATTGCTTGTATTGAGATACCTAAGGGAAGTAAGAAAAAATATGAGCTTGATAAGGAAACTGGTATGATTATTCTTGATAGAATTCTTTATACCTCAACTCACTATCCAGCAAACTATGGCTTTATTCCAAGAACCTATTCTAAGGATAAGGACCCATTAGATGTATTAGTATTATGCAATGAATCATTTGATCCATTAACACTAGTTCGTTGTAAGCCTATTGGTGTTGTTAAAATGATAGATGATGAGATGAGTGATGAGAAAATCATTGCCGTTTGTGTAGATGATCCATCAATGAATGGATATAATGATATTTCAGAGCTTCCAGAGCACCTATTTGAGGAAATTAAGCATTTCTTCACTGTATATAAGACACTTGAAAACAAATTTACAGTTGTTCAAGAGGTTTGTGGTGTTGAAGAGGCTAAGAATATTATTACTGAATCACTTGATGCATATCAAGAAATGTTTAGAAATTAAGGAGATGTATTATGGCATTAACAGCTGGTATAGTAGGCTTACCTAACGTAGGTAAATCTACATTATTTAACGCAATAACTAAGGCCGGTGCCTTAGCTGCTAATTACCCATTTGCGACTATTGAGCCAAATGTTGGTATGGTAGAGGTTCCTGATGAGCGCCTTTGGGTATTATCTGAAATGTATAACCCTAAGAAGACTACACCTGCAGTATGTGAGTTCACAGATATCGCTGGTTTAGTTAAGGGTGCATCAAAGGGTGAAGGCTTAGGAAACCAATTTTTAGGTAATATCCGTAATTGTGATGCAATCCTAGAGGTAGTTAGATGCTTTGAGGATCCAAATGTAACCCATGTAGAGGGTGGAGTTGATCCAATTAGAGATGCAGATATCATTAATCTAGAGCTAATTTTTGCAGACCTAGATACAATAGAAAAGAGAATTCCTAAGATTGAGAAGAAGGCTCAATCTAAGGTTGACGATGCTCCATTTGAGTATGCTCTTATGAAGAAGCTTCAGGAGGCCTTAATGAATGAGACACCAATTCGTTCATTAGAGCTAGATGAGCAGGAAATGAAGTATGTAAACACCTATGGCTTTTTAACTGCTAAGCCATTTATGCTTATCGCTAATGTAGCAGAGGATTATATTGCTAATCCAGATGACTGTGAGCTTTATTTAAAGCTTAAGGATTATGCAGCTAAGACTAATTCTAAGTGCATCGCTATTTCAGCAGAGATTGAATCTGAGCTTGCTGTTTTAGAGGACGATGAAAAGGAAATGTTCTTAGCTGATTACGGTGTAAAGGAGCCAGGCCTAAATAAGCTTGTTAGAGCAACCTATGATTTATTAGGATATGCAACCTACTTTACAACTGGACCTGATGAATGCCGTGCTTGGACATTTAAAAAGGGTATGCTTGCTCCACAGTGCGCAGGTATTATCCATAGTGATTTTGAACGAGGCTTCATTCGTGCAGAAACAGTTGCCTACAATGATTTAATTAGCTGTGGCAGCATGCTAAAGGCAAGAGAGGCAGGACTTGTTCGTCAAGAGGGTAAGGACTACGCTGTTCAGGATGGCGACGTTCTATTATTTAAATTTAATGTTTAGGATGATTTTGGAGATGTAGAAATATATCTCCTTTTACTTTTTTATATGTTCTTTTCAAGATAAGTACTGATGAGACTACTAATCTTGAAAGGAATATGATATAATTCTAATGCCAAATCAAACTACATACGTACAGAACAATCATTCTTTGAGGATGGTATTTTTAACCAACCAGTTTTATAGTTTGATTTGGCGATTATTCTGTACAAAACTGGTTGGCTAAGGATATCATTTTTTGTTTTATAAATTATGAGGACCTTAAACAACTAGTTGATTCATTATTTGTTGATGAAATTAACATCTTGAAATCCTTACTTCCAGCAAATGAAGAGCCTAACTCAATTAACAAATTAATTGAAAGAAATCGTGGAACATTATGCCCGAACTGTGGTTCAACTAATATTGTTAAAAATGGATTCAAGAATGGTAGAGAAAAATTTAAGTGTAAAGATTGTAATAAGTATTTCTCATTAAATACTAATTCAATACTATTCAAAACAAATAAAAACTATTCTTCATGGATTAACTTCATTCATTGTGAATTATTGGTTTTAACCCTAAATGAAGAAAGTTATGAATGTGGAATATCTCAAACTACAGCTTTCTCTTGGAGGCACAAATTATATCATTCCATATCAGAGGTGAGCAAAAATGTCCGATTAAATGGGGAAATTTATATTGATGGAAAGTTTACATCTATCAATTTAAAGGGAACCAAACCTGAAAACATGCCTAGATATTCTAAAAAAAGAACATCTTCCACATATAGAGGTATCTCTCATCATAAGGTATGTATTTTATGTGCCATAGATGAGTATGATAACCTAGTGATTAGAGTAGCAGGAACAGGTAGAGAAAATTCAATTATGATGGAAAACTTCTTACAATATGTGGAAACTCCAACAAGAATAATATGTGATGATGCCCATTCACTAGTGACATTCGCTAAAAAGTTTGAAAATATTGAAATAGAAACTATCAAATTTGGAACGTATAAATCTTATAATGGATATTCTTTATCAGAGATAAATAAAATCCACGCAGAAATAGATACTGATTTGAAATGTCGTAATGGAGTATCATTAAGACATCTCCAAGGTTATCTTGATATATATTGGTTTAAGAAGATGTTAACTTATACTGTTGTATATCAAGATAGATCAAAACAGCTATTCAATAAAGCTCCATCCCAATATACTAAGATGTATATTAAGGATATATTTTTAAAGTCTATGCCGTTTAATCTAAAAGCGGTATATGCTGATTTCAAAGATAAGCTAAATAACTAATTATCAGTACTTATCTTGAAAAGAACATTATTATTAAAAAATTATAGCTTTATCCTATCTTGTATTTTTTTTAGCACAATTTGAAAGAAAAGCCAAACTTATTAGGTTTGGCTTTAATAAACTATATATATAAATTATTTGACTTACGACCTAGAAACTTTGGAGCTAATCTTTCAAGCATTGCATCATATACCTTTGGATTAATAAATTTTTGATTAAATTTACATACGACTGTACATCTCATACAATGAGCACAAAGGCTTGGATCAATAATTCTTGGGTCTTCCTTTGAAATTGCCTTTGCAGGACAAGCCCTATAGCAGTCTCCACAGTTAACACAGTCCTCACCAGTTTCAGGAATTAGGCTTGAAGGCTTAACCTCCTTATATGGGAAGGCTCCAGGTAAGGTAGTTAGGGTCATTTCATTATTCCTTAGCTTTTCCTTAATCATTATCTTAAAGCCTGCATAATCCTTGAAATCTAAACCATCTGGTCTATCCTTAGCAACATCCTTGAATATTGAATGAGCACCAACAAGCTCCATACCAGCAATAGGAACAAAGCCATTTTTCTTTACAAAATCATTTAGCTCAATTAGGGTATCCTCTGAGGCTCTATTTCCATAGCTTGAAATTAAAATACATCTAGTATTATCTCCTTTAATCCCCTCTAATCTCTTTAAGGCAAGCTCTGGGACTCTACCAGAATATGATGGTACACCAATTACAGCTATATCATCACTATTAAGCTTTAAATCTATATTCTCTTTACATAGGTCGATACTATTATACTCTCCATCACAAAAATATTTGCATACCCTTTCTGTATTGTAGGTAGGGCTAAAATATATTGCATAGTACATTTCTTACACCTCTGTTTTTCTTAGGTAGCATTCAAAGTCATGGGCATTAATAACCCCAATTGCAGAAAGGTAGCTATATATAGTGATACTGCCAATACCCTTCATTCCCCTGGACCTTAAATCCTTACAAATTCTATCTGAAAGCTCACTTCTATTAAGCCCACTTTCATATATAGTCTTGTAATTAGTAAAGCCCCATATATAGCTATCAAAGCTTTTAAATTCCTTTTCTATTGAAATAAATACCTTACTATTATTTATAATAGCCAAAAGCTTACGCTTGCTTCTAATAATATTCTTATTAGCTAAAAGCTCATTAAGCTTCAATTCATCATAGTTATTTATAGCTTCTAAATCAAAGTTATCAAAGGCTTCTATAATTGCCTCTCTTTTATTAAAAACTATTTCATAGCTAAGGCCTGTTGATAGTATTTCAAGGGAAAGCTCCCTAAATAAGCTTCTATCATCATGAAGCTCTACTCCCCATACCTCATCATGATATTTTATATATTTAGGATTATTTAAAT
>JAHHSW010000049.1 GCA_020024985.1 Anaeroplasmataceae bacterium
CTGTAACAGAGGAAATAGCGCCTTTTATTGAGGGTGAGCTCCATTATATAGGTAAATGCCCAATAGAGCTTAAAAGTGCTAATAAAAGGGTTCAAAATGTCACTAAGTACCTTGATAGCAATCATTTTGTAGCTTCCTTAAGGGTTGATGCGATTATTGCTTCTTCATATAATTTATCTAGGAAGGAAGCCTTAGAAATTATTAAGGATGGGCTATTATTTATTAATCAAATTAATATATTAAATCCTACCCAAATGGTTAAGGAAAATGATATAATATCAGTAAGACATAAGGGAAAGCTTAAAATAAGTAGTATTGGTGGTGCTACTAAAAGCGGTAGAATTATGGTAGTAATATCTAAAAGAATATAGAACGGAGAATTATATGAGGAAAATTGGTATAATTGCGGCTATGAGGCCTGAGATGGAAATTATTATGAATGAAATAGAAAATCTAAAGACTATTAAGGAATGTGGATTAGTATTTTATTTAGGTACTATTGAGGAGCATGAGGTTGTGTTAACTGAATGTGGTGTTGGTAAGGTTAATGCTGGTATGGCTGCAGCTATTTTAATATCTAGCTTTCAGTGTGATTTAATTATTAATACTGGTATTGCTGGAGGTGTTTCTCCATTAGAGCCTAGGGATGTTATAGTGGCTGATAAGCTAATATATCATGATGTTGATGTAAGAATATTTAATTATCCATATGGACAGGTTCCAGGAATGCCACTTGCCTATACGGTTAATCCTAATTTGCTTATAATGGTAAGAGGGGTTTTAAATAAGCTTGGTATTAAGCATAAGGTTAGAAGCATTTATTCAGGAGATCAGTTTGTAACAGGACTTGATAAGCTTTCAAATGTTGGAGCTCCTAGGGACTGTGCCTGTGAAATGGAGGGTGCAGCTATCGCCCAGGTTTGTCTAAAGGCTGGAGTAGACTTTTTAGTTTTACGCTTTATTTCTGATATTATTGGCTTACCAAGCCAAATTAATGATTACCAAAGCTTTGAAACAGAGATGGCTGAAATGTCAGCAGGCATTACTCATAAGCTAATCTCTAATTTATAGTAGGTGGCCTATGGATAAGTTTTATGCTATAAAGGGTGAAGAGGGTAGTACTATAGTAAGGACCTGGGATGAGGCTCAGGTAGAAATAAAGAAATATACTAAGGTAAAATATAAGAAGTTTTCAAGCCTA
The DNA here is from genome assembly GCA_020024985.1 of Anaeroplasmataceae bacterium. Lineage (GTDB taxonomy): Bacteria > Bacillota_I > Bacilli_A > Acholeplasmatales > Anaeroplasmataceae > Anaeroplasma. Next base: position 1,202 of record JAHHSW010000049.1, read on the forward strand.
GAGGAGGCTAAGGCCTTTAATGAGGGTAGAGAGCTTAGTGATAATATTTCTGAGCCAAAATGCTATATTGATGGGTCATTTGATAGTAAAACCAATAGATATTCCTTTGGTGGAGTGCTAATCATAGATGGTCACGAGTATGAATTTAAAAGAGCCTTTGAGGAGGATAATTATTCACAGTATAGAAATGTAGCAGGCGAGATTAGAGGAGCTGGCTATATTATCAATTATTGTGTTAATAAGGGTATTAAGAAATTACATTTATTCTATGACTATAAGGGTATAGAGTGCTGGTATTTAAGAGAATGGAAGGCTAATACCGAGATAGCTATAAATTATCAGCTATTCGCAGATAGCGTTAGAAATAAAATAGAGGTGGTCTTTCATAAGGTGAAAAGCCATACTAATGATAAATATAATGATATGGCAGATATGCTAGCTAAGGAAGCTCTAGGAATCTAGAGCTTTTTTCAGGTGAAAACGAATTGAATTTCTTTGAAATACTGCTAATTAATAGTGTATAATAGAGGTGGTGATTAATTATGTTATTTGAGATTAATTCTAGGTATAAGCCAACGGGTGATCAGCCTAAGGCTATAGAAAATATTTGTAAAAATTTTAATAATGGTATAAAAAGGCAGACTCTACTTGGTGCGACTGGTACTGGTAAGACCTTTACAATGGCTAATGTCATTAAGGGCTTAAATAGACCTACCTTAATACTTGCTCATAATAAAACCCTAGCAGGACAGCTTTATAATGAGATAAAGGATTTATTCCCAAATAATCATGTTGAGTATTTTATTTCCTATTATGACTATTATCAGCCAGAGGCCTATGTGGTATCTAGTGATACCTATATAGAGAAGGACGCAAGAATTAATGATGAAATAGATGAAATGCGTCATAAGGCAACTGCGGCTTTAATGGATTATAATGATACGATTGTTATTGCCTCAGTATCTTGTATTTATGGTATTGGTGATCCCGAGGACTATAGGGATACTATGCTTACCCTACGAGTAGGTGAGGAGTATAATAGAAAAAAGCTTTTAACAAGGCTTGTTGAAATGCAATTTGAAAGAAATGATTATGACTTTAAAAGAGGTAGCTTTAGAATTAAGGGTGATGTATTAGAAATAATACCACCATCAGAGCACTCTAAGGGAGTTAGAGTCGAGTTCTTTGATGATGAAATAGAGCGTATTAGGACCTTTGATGTAACTAATGGACAGGCTATAGATGATATTATGTTTACTAATATCTTTGCGGCAACTCACTTCGTTACTAATAAGGATAAGCTAGCTGAGGCTATTAGAAGAATTAAAGAGGAGCTTAAGGAGCAGGTAGATAAGTTCAATAAAGAGGGTAAGCCTCTTGAGGCTGAGCGTATTGAGCAAAGAACTAAATATGATATAGAGATGCTTGAGCAAACAGGCTTTTGCTCAGGAGTTGAGAATTATTCAAGGCATTTATCCTTAAGAGCTGAGGGTGAAACACCATCAACCCTACTTGATTTCTTCCCTAAGGATTTTTTATTAATTATAGATGAATCCCATGTTACCTTACCTCAGGTAAGAGGTATGTATAATGGAGATAGGGCTCGTAAGCAAAATTTAGTTAATTATGGCTTCCGTTTACCTAGTGCCTTAGATAATAGACCACTTAAGCTTGATGAATTTAATAGTAAGCTTGATAAGGTATTATACGTAAGTGCTACACCAGGTGACTATGAAATGACTCTTCCAATTAGTGAGCAAATTATTAGACCTACTGGTCTATTAGATCCAATAATTGAGGTAAGACCATCAATGGGACAGGTCGATGATATTTATGCAGAAATATTAAAGACTATTGAAAAGAATGAAAGAGTATTGGTTACAACCCTAACTATTAAAATGAGTGAGGATTTAACCGCCTATTTAAAGAAGCTAGGTCTAAAGGTAGCATATCTACATAGTGAAATTAAGGCCTTAGAAAGGCTTGAGGTATTAAGAGATTTAAGACTAGGAAAATATGATGTTTTAGTTGGTATAAATCTTTTAAGAGAGGGTCTAGATTTACCAGAGGTATCCCTTGTTTGTATATTAGATGCTGATAAGCAGGGCTTCTTAAGATCTCATAGATCCTTAATCCAAACTATTGGTAGAGCGGCTCGTAATAGTGAGGGACGTGTTATTATGTACGCTGATCAAGCTAGTGAGGCAATGGAGCTTGCTATTAGTGAGACTATGCGTAGACGTGAAATTCAAATGGAATATAATAAGGAGCACGGAATTACACCTAAGACTATTGTTAAGGCGATTCCTGCCACTGTTACTCAAAAGAAGCTTGATGATAAGCTAGTAACAAGAGAGTATCATAAGGCTAAGATGACAAAGGAAGAAAAGATTTTATTAATTATGGAGCTAGAGGAAGAAATGAAGGCCTGTGCAAAGGATTTAAATTTCGAGGCTGCAGCTCAAATAAGAGATGCTATATTAGAGCTTAAGGCATCTAGATAAGGAGTTATTATGCATTCAATTAAGGAATTATTTAAAATAGGAAATGGCCCATCTTCATCTCATACAATTGGGCCTAAAAGAGCAGTATTAGAATTTAAAAAAAGATACCCAGCTATAGATTATTGTAGATGCGTATTATATGGCTCTCTTGCCTTGACTGGGAAGGGCCATTTAACAGATTATATAATTGAAAATACTATGATGCCTATTCCTTGTACAGTTGAATTTGATATTATGACTACCAAAAGTCATCCTAATACTATGGAGCTATTTGGCTATAGGAATAATGAACTTATAGGCTCTATGGAGATTTATTCAATTGGTGGTGGAGCTATTAAAATTAAGGGTGATGAGGATATTGTAGCATCTGAAATTTATCCACTTACTACCTTTTCTGAAATTAGAGAATATTGTAAGAATAAGGAAATTAGGCTTTATGATTACGTAAATGAGGTAGAGGATGATAGCTTTGATGATTATATGGAAAGCATTTATGAAACAATGCTAAATGCTATTCAAAGAGGCTTAAATACAACTGGTGTTTTACCAGGTAGCCTAGAAATAAAAAGAAAGGCTAGCTATTTATTTAATCAAAAAACTGAAAAGCTTGATAATAGTGATTTGATGAGAAAAAATCTAATGGCTTATGCTTATGCAGTAGCTGAGGAGAATGCTTCAGGTGGAGAAATAGTTACTGCCCCAACCTGTGGTGCTGCAGGAGTTTTACCTGCTTGCCTTGGCTATGCCTTAGATAAGTGTATTTATCCACACGAGGAAATTATTAACGCCCTAAAGACAGCGGGCTTAATTGGTAATATTGTTAAGAAAAATGGCTCTATTAGTGGAGCTGAGGCCGGATGCCAGGCTGAGGTTGGTACAGCCTGTAGTATGGCGGCAGCCTTTTTAGCAGAGCTTAAGGGGCTTTCTATTGATAGAATAGAGGTAGCAGCGGAAATTGCGCTTGAGCATCACTTGGGCTTAACCTGTGATCCAATTGATGGATATGTACAAATACCTTGTATAGAAAGAAATGCGGTTGCGGCCTTAAGGGCACTTGATGCAGCAACCCTTGCTTCATATTTAAATAATAGAGATAGTAAGATTTCTTTTGATTTGGTTGTTGAAACAATGCTTGCTACAGGTAAGGATTTAGGTTATGAATATAGGGAGACCAGCGAGGGTGGTCTAGCTAAGAAATATAGGTAGGGAATTATGGGAATAGGAAATACTTATAAGTTAAAAATTGAAGGCTATGATATGAAGGGCTATGGAGTTGCTCATCATGAGAAGAAGGTAATCTTTGTTGATGGTGCTCTAATGGGCGAGGAGGTAATCGCAAGAATTACTGCACCTCATAAAAAGTATGCCTTTGCTGTGCTAGAGAGGGTTTTAGTACCATCAAAGGATAGATGTGAGCCTGATTGCCCATATTATGGGGTATGTGGTGGCTGTGATTTAATGCACATGAACTATGAAAGTGAGGCTATGGTAAAGGCTAATAAGGTAGCTCAGGCCTTAAGAGGAATTAATGATTACACTATGAATCCTATAATTTCTGCTAGTAATATCTATGGATACCGTAATAAGGTTATGGTACCATTTATGTATGATAGTGAGGACTTTGATGTTTTATATGGCTTTTATAGTAAGGGTAGTCACGATATATGCTCAATAGATGAATGTAAAATTAGTGATGCCTTAACTAATAAAATGCTATATTTTATAAATAGATATTTAAGCATATTCCATATATCTATTTATAACGAGGAAAAGCATGAGGGCTTATTTAAGGAGGTAATGATTCGTCGTACAGCCTTAAATGAGTATATGGTGGTATTAGTTACTACTAAAGAGTATGATTTTAGTGAGCTTGTTAAATATTTAACTGAGGAATTTAAGGAAATTAAGAGTATTTACTTAAATATTAATCCAGATAAAACTAATGTGGTTTTATCCTATGAATATAAGCTTTTATATGGTAAGGAAACCATAATGGAGGATATATTAGGTCTTAAATTTAACGTATCTCCTTCATCATTTATGCAGGTTAATCATGATCAATGTGAGAGGCTTTATAGTGAGGCCTTTAGAATGGCTAAGCTAAATAAGGATATGAATGTAATCGATGCCTACTGTGGTATGGGAAGCATTACCTTAAATATTGCAACAGAGGTTAAGCATGTTTATGGTATTGAAATAGTACCTCAGGCAATTGATAATGCTAATAGTAATAAGCTACTTAATAATATTGATAATGCTACCTTCATTTGTGGAAAATGTGAGGAGGAGATTAAGAAGCTTGTTAATTTAAAGAACATTGATGTTATCTTCTTTGATCCACCTCGTAAGGGCTGTGATATAGAATTTTTAAATACAGTAATTGAAATGAATATTCCAAGCATTGTCTATATTTCATGTAATATAGCAACTGCCGCTAGGGATGTTAAAATTCTAGAGGAAAATGGATATAAGCTAAAGGAGGTAACTCCAGTAGATTTATTCCCACGTACAGCTCATGTAGAGGCCGTACTTCGACTAGACAAAATTAAGTGATATAATAGGAAATAGATGGCTTTAAAGCCATATAAGTAGGTGTTTTCACTGAAAATATGGCTTTTTTTATTTGCTCTTAAAACCATAATTATTAATTTAGCTTTAGAATTGTTCTTAGGGAAGTAGCCATAGCCATACACGTGACTATACAAAAATGTATGGTCATTGGCCTCTACTTGCAAGGAAGTAGCCATAAAATGCTTTTCATGACTATACAAGGAGTAAAACATAGTAATTTTGATTAAAAATATTCAATCAAGATTAAGCTGTAATTTGATTGCT
>JAHHSW010000005.1 GCA_020024985.1 Anaeroplasmataceae bacterium
GGCTCTTGTAGATATTAATCTAACTATCGAGGGTAAGAAATATTTAGAGGGAATTTTAAAGGCTTTAAATATTGGTTATCAAATTGAGGCTAGATCAGTAAATGGTGAGGAGCAAATTCATTATATTATCGATAGCTATGAAAATTCTTTATTAATTGGAGTTAAGGGTAGAACTCTTGAGGCTCTACAAATTTTACTTCGTAATTTAATTTCTACATACACTAAGACTCACATTGTGACAACCTTAGATATTGGAGGATATAGAAGTAATAGAGCTCATCAACTTGAAATTTTAGCAACAAAGACCGCTAAGGAGGTTGCTAAGACCAAGGTAGAGGTTAAACTAAAGCCAATGAATTCATTTGAACGTCGTGTTATTCATGAAAAGCTAAGTGATTGGCGTGATGTATATACTGAATCTGAGGGCGAAGGCGAAAATAGAGCTATAGTTATCAAGCCTAAAAATAAGTAAGATAGTAAATTAAGGTTACCTTAGTGTAGCCTTTTTTTCTTTCTTAAATTTCTTTAAAAGTGCTTATTTTCTTTTACTTTAGAGCCTTTTTATGCTAAAATAGTATTATGAGAAATTTTGGTAAATTGTTGTTATTAGTAGTTAAAAGCATCTTAATATTTATTGTAGTTGGAGCTCTCTCTACAGCCTCTGTTAAGAATATACAAAAGGTTGTTTTAGTAGAAGAATTTAAAGCTAAGGGAGTTTATCAGGAGGATATTTCTAGTGAAACAGAAAAATTCTATAGGATCGATGCTCCTAACGAAAGACCATCCTATACTATGGATAGAGGAAGAATAATTCCAGGTAGTAAGGGTGATATACTGGTTGCCACTGAGGCCCATCTAGTAGGTCCAATTATTGATGGAATTGTTACATTCTTTGCTGGAGGCCATGCTGCAATTTGTACAGGTGATTATGGCGACTACGAAATAGGACTTGATGATACCACCTCAATAGAATCAACAGGCTTAAATGAGGGTGAAAACCCCGCCTCAATATTTAATAGAGACTATTGGAGCTATTCCTCTAATTATAAGGAGGTAATAGGTCTTAGGGTAAAGGGAATGAATGATAGAAAGGCCGATGAGGTTATTTCTAATGCTGCTGCCCTATTAGGTGATCCATATAATTACTCATTTTTATTTGATACAACTAATAAATCCTATTGTAGTGATTTAGTATCAAAGGCTTATAAATCAATAGGTGTCGATTTAAACAAGGATGATTTTACTACCTCAATTTATGATTTGATAGTAACTAGTGATACCTATATAAGCTATTATCATTATTATGACAGTAATAATGTTAAGCATATATACTATTTTGGTTAGGAGGTGCTATTATGGCATATGTAGCATTATATCGTGCCTACCGTCCTCAAAAGTTTTCTGAGGTTGTAGGTCAGGAGCACATAATTAAAACATTACAAAACGCTATAGCTATGAATAAGGTAGCTCATGCCTATTTATTCTGTGGACCTCGTGGTACAGGAAAAACAACCCTAGCTAAGATTATGGCTAAGGCGATGAATTGTGTTCATGGCCCAGCTATTGAGCCATGCTGTGAATGTGAAATTTGTAAGGGTATAACTAAGGGTACTATTTCTGATGTTATTGAAATAGATGCGGCCTCTAATAATGGAGCTGATGATATTAGAGCCCTAAGAGATACTGTTAAATATTTACCAGCAGTTGGTAAGTATAAGGTATATATTATTGATGAGGTTCATATGCTTAGTAATGCAGCCTTTAATGCTTTACTAAAAACCTTAGAGGAGCCACCTAAGCATGTAATCTTTATATTAGCAACAACAGAGCCATATAAGCTCCCTAATACTATTCTTTCTAGATGCCAAAGATTTGATTTCCAATCAATATCTGTAGAGGGAATATTAAAGAGATTAAGAATTGTTGCTGATGAGGAGGGCATTAAAATTAGCGATGAGGCTATGCAGCAAATAGCTCAAAGCGCTGAGGGTGGTATGCGTGATGCCTTATCACTATTTGATCAATGTATTTCCTATAGCGTTAATGAAGAAATTTCTTTAGATGATGTTCTTGCAGTAAGTGGTAATGTTTCATATTTAAGAATAATTGAGCTACTTGATAAATGTGCAAGCGAGGATGAAACTGATGCAGTATTACTTCTTAATAGCATTATTAAGGAGGGTAAGGAGGTACCAAGAATTATTAATGATATAATTCTTTTCCTAAGGGATGTGCTTCTTTATAAAAATAATGCTGTATTAGAGGAAAAGCTTATGTTTAAGAGTAAGGAATTTAAGGATTTAGCAGCTAAGCTTCAAAAGGGAGTAATCTATAGCTGGCTAGATATCTTAAATGATGCTTTGAATAACATGCGTTTTTCTACACAAAAGAGAGCCTTTTTAGAGCTTGCAATCTTAAAAATGAATGATGTTAAGCTTAATAATGATGCGTCCTTAGTTGATAGGATAGAATCATTAGAAAATACAGTTCGTATGCTTACAAGTGGAGGCTTCAATAATAATCATATTAGTACTAAGCCAGAGGTAAAGGAGCCACCTCGAATGGAGGCATTACCTACTAGAGAGGCTATAATAAATCATATAAATAATGATAATTATTATGATGATAGTGAGCCTATAGTAGCAGCTGAAAGACCAGTAGCTAAGCCAGTTACTCCAGTAGCTAATGAGGAAATTACCATAAAGGATATTGAGGAAATATTAAATAATGCCTCAAAGCCAGTTAAGCAAAATCTTATTAATGTATGGCAGCAAATAGCTGATAAATATAGTAATGAGTTTGTTGTACAAATTCTTACTAAGGGTAAGATTGTTGCGGCTAGTGATAATTCCTTTATTGTAGAGCTTTTAGATGTAAGCTTCTGTAATAGAGTAATGGATTATAGAAATCATGAAAGAATAATTTCTATATTTAATGATCTTGATATACCAATAACTGATTTTATTTGTGTTCCAAGGTCTGTTTGGAATAAAATAATCAGTGATTATAAGGTTAAGTACCAGACCAATCCAAAGCCAGTCTTGGATGAAATAAGAATTGGAGTAAAGCGTACAGTAGTACCAGCTGATTCAGGTACAGAGGATGAGGATACTAGCCTAATTAAAAGAGTATCAGAATATTTTGATGAAGGACAATTAAAAATTACGGAGGATTAATAAAATGAATCAAGCACAAATGATGAAGCTAAGAAAAATGCAAAAGCAAATGATGGAGGCTCAGGAGAAGCTAGAGCAATCTATTTTTACAGGTACAGCTGGAGGTGGCGTTGTTACTGCTAAGGTTAAGGGTACTCATGAGGTTGTTGAGGTTATTATTGACCCAGAGGCAGCTAAGGATGATATCGAAATGGTACAGGATATGATTGTATTAGCTATTAATGATGCTAATAAGAAGGTTGAGGCTGAAAGCCAAAAGCTACTAGGTGGCTTCGGCGGAGGCATGGGCTTATTCTAAGATGAATAAATATCCAAAGGCCATTTTAGATTTAATAGATTGCTATCAAGCATTACCTGGAGTTGGTAAAAAAACCGCTGAAAGGTATGCCCTATATACCTTTTTCCATATGAAGGAGGAGAGCATTATTGATTTTTCTAATGCTTTGTTATCCTTAAACAAGGATATTCATATTTGCCCAAATTGTGGTAATATTTGTGAGGACCAAGTATGTTCTATTTGTAGTGATCCGGAAAGAGATCATTCTCAAATATTAGTGGTAGAAACCGTAAAGGATTTATATACCCTAGAGAAGGTAAATGAATTCAAGGGAATCTATCATGTTTTAAATGGCGCTATAAGCTTTTCAAAAGGAATTTCAATTGATGATTTAAATATTGATTCATTAGTAGAAAAGGTAAAAAATGGTGAGGTAAAGGAAATTATTTTAGCCACTAATGCTACTCTAGAGGGCGAGACTACCGCTAGATATATTAAGGAGCTTTTAGGTGAATATGATATAAAAATCACTAGAATTGCTCATGGCCTACCAGTTGGTGGTGACCTTTCCTATGCTGATGAAATGACAGTTCTTAAGGCCTTTGAGGGCCGTAGGGATTATTAAGGGTGTTAGTATGGAGGTAGTATTTCATAGCCTAGATGATAAGGGCGAAAAGGTATTTTTTAGATCAAAATGTGAGGTTATAAATAACAAGATAATATTTGATGATAAAAGTACCGAAAATACTAAAATAACCATAACGCCAGGTCAGCCTATGCGTTTTACAAGAGCTGGTAATGTCAATATGGAAATTATGTTTAGTCTCAATGAAAGAACTAGGTGTTATTACAATAGTAAGGACGTAGGCTTTGATTTTGAATTTGAGGTTTACACAGATAGGTTAATAGTAGAAAGTAATAGAATCTCAATAGAATATACAATGTTTTTGTATGGAGATAAGCTTTCAAGCCATAAAATATGGATATTATTACATTAAAGACTTGAAAAGCATTGCTATTTTAAGTACAATATAATAGCATTTCATTTTTTGGAGGAATAATTATGGAAAACATTTCACAAATGTCATTATTAGAGGTTGCAGTTCAGTTAATGGAAGAAAAAGCTGGTGAGAGAGATATCAACGAGCTAATCAAGGAGGTACTTGAGGCTAAGGGTCTTGAGGATCCAGATGGAGCTTATACAACTCAATTATATGTTGATATTACTACATCATCAAAATTTGTATATATGGGTGAAAACAAGTGGGATTTAAAAATCCGTCAATCACTTGATCAATTTGATAAGGATGGTTCTGCCTTCAATAGCAAGGAAGATGAATATCATGAGGAAGAGGAAGATTCTCTTGATGAGGACATCCTTGAGGATGATGAAGAGGAAATCGATGAGGATGATGACGATCTTGACGACGAGGATGAGGATGACGACGATGATCGTGAATCTGATGAGGACGATGACCACGATGATAATACTGAATCTGATGAGGATTTAGATGACGATAGTGATGATATAGATTTAGACGATGATTTTGATGAGGATAAGTATGACAAGTACATGGATGATTACGAAGACATGTACGATGAGAACTAATCCCATAATTTCACATAGATTTAACGAAATATAACTATAATTACTGGGTATACTATAGTTGTCTTAAGAAGACAATATCTATCTTAACTCCCTACATAGATAGATATCTTTTTCATAAGCAAACTATAACTCTCCCAATTAAGGATAAAGAACAACCTCTGGTTGTTCTTTATTCATTTATAGAGGGTTTCGGGATAGTAAAGCATTGATTTTAATAGCTATAAGTTATAAAATAGTTATATGATAGTATACCTATATTAATTGAATAGGAGATGATTTTATGTATAAGGTAGCATTAGTTGAGGATGAGCAAAATTTACAAGCTTTAGTTATAAAGTATTTAAAGGCTGAGGGGTATAATACTGTAAGCTTTAATACTGGCGAGGATGCTTTAAAGGGAATAAGTGATGATATTGATCTTTGGATTTTAGATATTATGCTTCCAGGTGTTGTATCTGGATATGATTTAATAAAGGCTATTAAGGCTAAGAATAGTGGAACTCCAGTAATCTTTACCTCTGCAAGAGATCAGGATATTGATAAGATTATGGGTCTTGAGCTTGGTAGTGATGATTATGTGGCTAAGCCTTATTCAACAAGAGAGCTTATGCTAAGAGTAAAGAATTTATTAAATAGAACCTACGGCGTAAATGCTAAGAAGGTTAGTCATATTGAGGAATTCAATACCTATGTAATTGATTATGATAAGAGAATAGTTCTTGAAAATAATGAGAATATTAATTTAACCTCTAAGGAATATGATTTACTTACCTTCCTTCTTCAAAATAAGAGTAAGGCCTTCAGTAGAAATCAAATTCTAGATTATGTTTGGGGTACAGACTACTTTGGAAGCGATAGAGTAGTTGATGATTTATTAAGAAGATTAAGGCTTAAGATGCCTAATTTAAATATTGAAACTATTTACGGCTTTGGCTACAGATTAATTGTGTAGATAAAAGGAGGGCAATTTACTATGAAAAAAATAAATTTAACCTCCCAATTTATAATCCTTTTCATTGCTGTAATTATGATAACCTCAATTGCCTTTACGACAATTACTATGGCCTTTACTACGGTAATAGCTAACCAAGAGGTTTATAATAGGCTTTCAACCTATGTCTCTCTTATAAATCAGGAGCATGATGACGATGATGTTCATGATTTCCCAGATATGAGTGTTGGTATTTTAATAAAAAGAGCTGATGGAAAATATATTAAAAAAGATGCCAATGAATATATTAGTGATGATGATTTAACTAAGCTTTTAAATAAGCTTCAAAATGAAAATACTAAGCCAGATGGCGTTGAAAAGGGCGAGCATAGTACTCATAAAAAGAAGGTTTATTATGTTTGCTCCTACAAGGACGATTTTGATAATTACACCTTTGTTTTTACGGATGATTCATATACTAATGCCTTAATTAGAAACGTTGGTATGAAGATTAATGTATCATTTATATTTATAGTTCTTTTAGCAGTTATGATTATTTATTTATGGAGTAATAATTTAGCTAATAGAATTAAAAAGATTCAAAATCACTTGCTTGATTTACCTAAGAATAAGTATGAAATTGCTTATGAGGATGAGGCAAGGGATGAGATAGGTGAGCTAAGTAAATCTGTTGAGCTAATGAGACAGGAAATTTATATGAATGAGAAGACTAAGCAGGAAATGCTTCAAAATCTTTCTCATGATTTTAAAACTCCAATTGCGGTTATCAAAAGCTATGCTGAGGCAGAGCTTGATGGTATGGCAGATGAGGATACGACTAAGGTTATTTTAGCTCAGGCTGAAATATTAAGGAAAAAGGTTAATAGGCTTTTACAATATAATTCACTAGAATACCTTCAAAAGGATAAGGAATTTGAGGATATTTGTATGAATGAGCTTATTCTTGAGGTAGTAGATAATCTAAAGTATCAAATTAAGGTAGATATTGAATTTGATATGGAAAGTAATGTCTTTTTCCAGGGATACCGTGAAAACTGGTTTACTGTTGTTGAAAACATTATGGATAATGCTAAAAGATATGCTAAGAGTAAGATTAAGATAGTCTTAAAGCCAGATAGGCTAAGAATCTATAATGATGGAGATAATATTGATGAGGCCTTCTTAAATAGTGTATTTAAGCCATATGAAAAGGGCTCTAAGGGTCAGTTTGGTTTAGGTATGTCTATTGTTCAAAAGACTGTTAATTTCTTTGGCTACAATCTTGATGTAACAAATCACGAGGTTGGTGTATCATTTATCATAACTAAATAATTAGGTCCCACTTTTGTGGGACTTTTTCCATATTTTATATAAACTTTAGTTACTTTATGATACAATAGGTATGAAGGCTTAACCGAAAGGAAATGATGCTAATGTTTACAAAGCTAGAAAGAACTAAGGTCTTTAGGGATCCCCTATATGGCTTTATAACTGTTGATTATAAAATAATTGCCGATTTAATTGATTCAAGAGAGGTTCAGCGTTTACGTAGAATTAGGCAGCTAAGTGGTGTTTCTATGGTTTTCCAAACCGCAGAGCATTCACGCTTTACTCACTCACTTGGAGTTTATCAAATGGCTAATTTAGTTTGCGAAAACGTAGAGGGAATGGATACTATTAGTGAGTATGAGAAGATTGTATTTTTATGCTCAGCACTTCTTCATGATATTGGTCATGGACCATATTCTCATGCCTTTGAACATACAACCTTAGAAAATCACGAGAATATGACAGTTAAAATTATCTTGAATCCTAATACGACTGTAAATAAAATCTTAACTAGGGCCTCAAGCACCCTAGCTAGTGATATTGCATCAGTTATTGCCCATGATAACCGCTTCCCATTAATAGAGTCATTAGTATCAAGCCAGCTAGATGTTGATAGAATGGACTATTTATCAAGGGATGCCTATTATACAGGTACTGCCTATGGGCATATTGATTATTTAAAGATTTTAAGAAGCATGAAGGTGGTTTCTAATAAGCTTCTTGTTAGAGCCTCAGGTGTTCATTCGATTGAATCCTATTTAATGAGTAGATATCATATGTATTTCCAGGTTTATTTCCATCCAGTTGGAAGAGCCTATGAATGTATACTTGAAAGCATCTACAAAAGAATTAAGGATTTATATTTAGAAAGGGGCTACTTTAGTGATTCAGTTAGAGCCTTTTTAAATGTACTTAATGATAGTAATGATATTGAATCCTATATTGAAATAGATGATGCCTATGTAAATGGCTTTGTTAAGGCCTTTACTAAGAGCGAGGACCCTATTTTAAATAAGCTATCTAATGCCTTTATGGATAGACATTTATTTAGCTATATTGATTTAAATGATGAGCCAGATGAGGATTTAGTTGAGGCTATTAAGGAAAAATATGATAATGAAAATAAAAAGTATTTCTATTATGATGTTTCTGTTTCCGCTGTAGCCTATTTACATGCTAAAAAGAGTGAAATATATGACATTAAGGTTTTATTACCTAATGGTAAAATTAAAAGCCTAGATGCTTATTCACCAATTATAAAGAGCCTTGCTGATTTTAGTAAGACTATTAAGAGAATTTATTATTTTGAGGATTAAAAATGAAGGATATTATTGTTGTTGAGGGAGTTCATGATGAAATAAAGGTAAAGCTTGCGATACCTGATGCTAGCTGTGTTATCACTAATGGTAGTGAAATAAGTGATTCTACTATAGAGATGATAAAGGAGCTTAGTAAAACTCACTCTATTATAATTTTTACAGACCCAGATTCACCAGGTGAAAGAATTAGAGTTAAGATTACTGAGGCTGTACCTAATGCTAAGCAGGCCTTTTTAAGAAAGAAGGATTGTATTAGTAATAATAAGAAGAAGGTTGGTATTGAGCATGCCACTAAGGAATGTATTTTAGAGTCCCTAGCTCATGTATATACCCCATCTAATGAAAGTGATACTATTACTATTAGAGATTTATATGCCCTAGGCTTAAATGGAGATAGAAATAGTCAAAAGCTAAGAGATTTAATTTCTGATTACTTAAATATTGGTAAGCCTAATTGTAAAACCTTTTTAAAGAGATTAAATTTATTACAAATTACTAAAGAGGAGCTAGAGAATATTATATGCAAGGTAAAATAGGAAGCACAGGCTTTGTAAATAAGGTTCTTAAGGAAAATGATTTACAGGCTAAAAAGAAGTTTGGACAAAACTTCTTAACAGATCAAAATATATTATCTTCAATTGTTAATGCCGCTGATATTGATAGAGATACCCTAGTTATTGAAATAGGTCCAGGCCTAGGCTCATTAACTGAAAGGCTATGTCAGCTTGCAGGTAAGGTACTATGCTATGAAATAGATGGCGATTTAATACCAATCCTTAAGGATAATCTTAAGGAATTCAATAATTTTGAGGTTATTCATAATGATATATTAGAGGTAGATATTAATGCTGATATCGATAGCTATAGGGGAAGCCTTAGTAAGGTATATTTAGTAGCTAATCTACCATATTATATTACTACCCCTATTATTTTAGGGCTTTTAAGCAAGACTAGTAAAATTAGAAAATATGTGATGATGATGCAGCTAGAGGTAGCTGATAGAATTTGTGGTAAGCCTGCTACTAAGGACTATAATGCCCTATCTATAGCGATTGGCTATAGAGCCAAGGCTACTAAAATTACTAAGGTACCCCGTACTGTCTTTATTCCCGCTCCTAATGTAGATAGTGCGGTAGTAAGGCTTGATCTATACGATGCTTTACCATATAAGGCTAAGAATGAGGAGCATTTCTTTAAATTTATTAGGCTATGCTTTAATCAAAGAAGAAAGACCCTTACTAACAATTTAGGTAGTGAATATAGTAAGGAATTTATTAATAAAATGCTTAGCGATAATAATATTAAGCCAACTGCTAGAGCTGAGGAGCTTAGTATAGAGGAGTTCATTCGCTTAAGTGATTACATAGTTGATAATCAGGGGGAATAATTATGGTTACTTTAAGGACTCATGCTAAGATTAACCTAGCATTAGAGGTAATGGATACAGTAAATGGCTACCATTTAGTTAATAATATAATGCTTCCTATTAGCCTTTATGATGAAATAACTCTTGAGCGTGCCAAGGAAAGCTATATAGTAGATAATACAATTCCTAATAATATAATGCTAAAGGCGGCAGAGCTATTCTTTAAGAAATTTAATATTTCTGGTGGAGTTAAAATTACTATTAAGAAGAATATTCCAGTTTCAGCAGGCCTTGCAGGAGGAAGCACTGATGCAGGAGCGGTATTAAGAGGCTTAAATGAGCTTTATGCTACTAAGGCCAGTAAGGAATGCCTTATGAGCCTAGCAGAAGAGCTAGGAAGCGACGTTCCCTTCTTTATAGAGGAAAAATGTGCCCTATGTACTAATAGGGGTGAGGTAATAAATAAGCTTATCTCTAATTTAGAGCCAATAAGCCTATTATTAATAAAGGTAAGGAGTGGCTCATCTACAGCTCTAGTTTATAAAAATTATCACTATGATGGTACTAGAAAGCAGGATAAGCTTAATAATATTATAGAGGGCTTAAAGGATAATAATAGCGAGCTAGTTATTTCTAATATCTTTAATGATTTAACTGCTCCAGCCTTAATTGTTAATGAGGAGCTAAGAGAGCTTTATACTAAGCTAAAGGAAAGGGGCTTAGACCCTAGAATTAGTGGAAGTGGTCCAACTATGTTTATAGTTAATCCAAAAGGTAGTGATATAGAGCTCGTAAAAGAATTAGCTGGTAGTGATACTATTTTAATAAAGGCTAGTACATTATAAGAAATAAAATGTCATTGTTTTATAGAGAAAAGAGGCACTAATTTAATTTTTAAGTAAAAAAGGCCAAGGGTTTAATCCTTGGCCTTTTCCATTTATAAAATTTCCTTATTAAAATGTCCTCTAGTATCAGTATCCTTATTGAATAGCTTAGTCTTATGCATATCCTTAAGCTTATCCTTAAACATATTAATAACTTTTACGCTTTCTTCATAATCCTCGATGGTTAGCTGAAGACGGAAGGTGTTAACTCCCTTGATTCTTTCTAAATCATCGATTAAATTTAAGATTTTACCATTTAGAATTGTACAGGTACAGTCCTCATGAGAAATAATAGGGAATTCACCATATTCCTCCCTTAGGGTATATAAGGAATCCTTACATTTACCACATAGATTATTTTTCTTAAGTGGGCAGTAGGTAGTAAACATCATATCCGCTCTACCATAGACTATCATTTCTAGGTTAGGATTTCCGCCTACATTTTTTCTGTAGTCATTAATTAGGCCTTCTATTTCACCTTCGTTTATTTCATGGGATAGGCAAACTCTTTTAGCACCTAGCTTATGAAGCATATAAACGGATTTAAAGTTTACAGCATTAAAGGAGAAGTCAGTAGAGATATTATTAGTATTTCTATACTTATATAAGCCACCATAGCCACCTACTAATACATCACCAGTAATTTCCTTATATTTATTTTCATTACGTCTTACAACGTTATCCTTATAGTAGATTATATCAATACCAAGATTCCTTGCGGCTCTTGCCTGAGCCTCAGTATTACAAAATACTGAAAGAGTAGGGTAATGACTCTCAAATGATATATTCTCATATTTATAAGGCTTAGGCTCTACACTAGGACGTGGAGCTAATCTTTCCTTATTAATTTCTAATACAAGCTTTCTTCTAAGTTCATTTAGCTTAGCAGTAGGGATAAATACTCCCTCTGGATAGAACTCTACCTCATTAAGCTTATATGGTGTATCATTTAATCTATCGAATTGCTTACTAAACTGAGCCTTATTAGTTGGTCTATTGCTGGCCTTTTCTAAAATAAAGTCAGATTCAATAAAGAGCTCCTTACCATCACACATAGCTTGGATAGTAAGAGGAGAGTCTACTTCACCATAAACAACTAGGTTAATGCCAATCCTTCTATATTCATTAGGGTAGGTTTTCTCTAGGAAATCACTATATTTGGTGTCCTTAGTTTTATAAACAGTAGAGCCGATTTCTAGCTTTTCCTTTACTCTAATATAGCATTTACTATTTGATTTAGAAATTAGGTTATCATTAGAATCATATAGCTTAGCAACAGATAGATTTACATCTACTCCAGCGTTATCAATTCTAATAATATCATTTTGATTTAATTCATCATTAAGGGTTAGCTCATAGCCTAGCTTATTTTTCTTAGAAATAAAGCCAATTTTAAAGCCAAAGTTATTAGGACGAGATACATTAGTTACATCCCTTTTATCCTCATGGAAGATATAGCCCTTAGTATAGGTTCTATTAAAGGTTTTAGCTAAATTTCTTTGCATAATAGGCTTATAGCCATGATCTAGGGCCTCTCTATATTGTCTAATTACGTTAGCAACATATAATGGCTCCTTCATACGACCCTCAATTTTTAAAGAGTCTGCAATTTTAAGCTTATCAATATTTTCAATAGTATTTAAATCCTTCATTGAAAGGATATAGCTTTTAGTAATAACCTCGCCAGTGGTTTTATTAATTAGCTCATATTCCTTACGGCAAGAGCCAACACAGCGTCCACGGTTACCTGATCTATAGCCAATAAGGCCAGACATTAGGCAGTTACCTGAATAGGATACACATAAAGCACCATGGACAAAAATCTCTAGAGGAATTTTAGCCTTTTCCTTTATTTCCTTAATTTTTTCAATAGGGACCTCACGTGAAAGAACTACTCTTTTGGCTCCAAGCTCCTTAAAAAGAAGTGTACCCTCTAAATCATCGATACCCATTTGAGTTGAGCAGTGAGCTTCCATTAATGGATAATTATTTACGATATAGCTAAATAAAGCTAAATCCTGAACGATTATTCCATCAGCTCCAATTTTATAAAGCTCATCAATTTGATGATAAGCATCATTAAGCTCCTCATCAAAAATAATTGTATTCATTGTGACAAAGATTCTTACATTTCTTAAATGAGCATATTCAATTGCCTTAGCTAATTCATTAATGTCAAAGTTGTTTGCGTAGGCACGAGCACCAAATTTGTTCATACCTAAATAAATGGCATTAGCACCATTAGATATTGCTGCTATTAAAGCCTCCATATTACCAGCAGGAGCTAGAAGTTCTGTCAATTTAATCACCCCAAGACATTATACATTAAAACAAACCATATTGAAAGTACTTATATTTATTTATAAATATAGCTAAAATGTCTATTAAGCCACAATTTCCCACATTTTACCATTATTTCAATGTTGATTAGGTATACGTATATAGGGTATAATACGTAAATGTTAGGGAGTGTAATACTTATGGAGTTTAAAATTAAGAATTTC
This sequence comes from Anaeroplasmataceae bacterium, assembly GCA_020024985.1. GTDB lineage: Bacteria > Bacillota_I > Bacilli_A > Acholeplasmatales > Anaeroplasmataceae > Anaeroplasma. The sequence continues at coordinate 13,396 of JAHHSW010000005.1, forward strand.
TTAGAAAATAATTCTATAGTAATTGATAAGCCAGTTATTTGTGCTGTATCAGGTGGTGCTGATTCAGTAGTAATGCTTACTATTTTAAAAAAGCTTGGCTTTAATGTAGTATTAGCACATGTAAATCATCATAAAAGAGCTCAATCAGAGCTAGAGGAGGCTTCAATGAGAAAGCTTGCGGAGGGCTTAGCTATTCCCTTTGAGCTTTTAAGCTATCATTATACCGGTAATGATAATTTCCATAATGATTCACATAATGCTAGATATAATTTCTTTAGAGAAATGTGCAAGAAGTATAATACTAATATTATTGCAACTGCCCATCACTCTGATGATCAAATAGAAACTATATTAATGAAGCTAATGGAGGGAAGCAACCTATATGGCTATGGTGGCATTTCAATTTGTAATGATGATGGAGAATATAAAATAATTAGACCACTTCTTTGTGTGTCTAAGGAAGAAATATATGATTATGCCAATAAGAATAAGCTTATATATTTCGAGGATTCATCAAATCATGAGAATGACTTTTTAAGAAATAGGCTTCGTCACTTTGTTGTTCCTCTCTTAAAAAAGGAATGCAGTGACTTAAATGTAAAGGCCCTAGAATATTCTATTCAGCTTAAGGAAGCATTTAATTATATTCGTAAGCAAAGCATAGAGTATTTAGATCAAAATAATAATGAAATTATAGTAGAAAGCTTTAATAGCCTTGATATAGCCTTAAGAAAGGATATAGTTTCCTTGCTATTAGAAAGACATAGCATTAGAAAGAATAATAATATTATTTTAGCTATTGTTGATTTACTTAAGGATAGCAGTGGTAGTAAGAGCATTTATTTAGAAGGCTCTAGGTTTATTAGAAGCTATGACAAGGGCTATATTGTTGATAAGGAAAGAGCTACAAACGAAAGTGTAAGCTTAGGCCTTAATGATATTGTTTCTTTTGGAAAATACAGACTGTATTTTTCAAGGATAGCTCCACAAAAAGGTGTAAAGTGTGTAAAGTTATGCTATAATAATATAGTATTACCTTTTATGGTAAGAGAAAAACAGGATGGTGATTCTATTATGACTCTTATTGGGAATAAGAAGCTTAGTAGAGTATTTATAGATAAGAAAATTCCAAGAGAAAGCCGTGGGGATTATCCAGTAGTGCTTGATAATGACGGTAATACTCTTTGGGTTGTTGATTTAGTTAAATCAAAGGCTCTATATGATATGAAATCATCAGGTGATATATATTTAGTTTGTGAGGAGATTTAAATTATGAATAATGATATTTTAAAGGTTTGCTTCAGTGAAAATGATATATTAGAAATCACCAAGAGATTAGGTAAGGAAATTAGCAAGGATTATGAAGGAAAGACCCCAATGCTTATTTGCCTACTTAAGGGTGCAGTTCCATTTATGTCAGATTTATGTAAGCAAATAACTATTCCTATGACTCAGGAATTTTTAAAGGTCAGCTCATATCATGGTGGTACCGCTTCATCTGGTATTGTAAATGTTAGAGGTGATATCCCTGAGGTTAAGGGCAAGGATGTTATTTTAGTTGAGGATATATTAGATACAGGTAGAACCTTAGCTCTTGTTAAGAAGCTATTCTTAGATAAGGGAGCTAAATCTATTAAAATCTGTGTATTTTTAGATAAGCCAGAGGGTAGAGTAAATGATATGAGGGCTGATTATATTGGTGCCATTTGTCCAAATGAATTTGTGGTTGGCTATGGTCTTGATTACAATGAGCTTTATAGAAATTTACCATACGTTGGTGTATTAAAGGAAGAAGTTTATAGTAAGTAATTAAGGAGGTTATTAAATGAACGACAATAAAGACAAGAATCAAAAGCCTAATAGACAACAGCCACAGGGTCAAAGACCTCAGGCTCCAAAGAAGAAATTTGATTTTCTATTCTTAATCATCATTATTACTACAATAATTGGTGTTGTATTATTAATTAATGGAATGTCTCGTAGACAGCCAGATATATTAAATTATAACGAGTTCGTTGTTAAGGTTGAAAATGGTGAAATCTATGAGGAATTAAATGCATCTCCAGTAGGTGGAGAAAATTATGGATTATATCGAGTAACTGGTAATCTTAAGGAAAATGGTAATAAGGGAAATGCTTTTGTTATGATTATTGATTCTCAAATGCTTCATGTAATTTCTACAAGTGAGGATTTCCAAGGAATCCACTTAGATCTTGAGCCAATTGAGGAGAATATTTGGTTGACTCTATTATTATCATTACTACCATATGTTATTACCTTTGGTTTAATGATATTCCTATTTAGAAATGTTATGAAGAGCCAGGGTGGTGCTGGTGGCGCAATGGATTTTGCTAAATCTACTGCAAAGCTATCACGCTCTAAGACTGTTACATTTAAGGATGTTGCAGGCTGTGATGAGGAAAAGGAGGAGCTAGTAGAAATTATTGACTTCCTAAAGAATCCTCGTAAATATAATGAAATTGGTGCTAGAGTACCAAAGGGTGTTATTCTTTTTGGTCCTCCAGGAACAGGTAAGACATTACTTGCAAAGGCAGTAGCTGGTGAGGCAGGAGTTCCATTCTTCTCAATCTCAGGCTCTGACTTCGTTGAAATGTTCGTTGGTGTTGGTGCATCACGTGTAAGAGATATGTTCAAGACAGCTAAGGAAAATGCTCCATGTATTATCTTTATTGATGAGATTGATGCCGTTGGTCGTCAGCGTGGTGCTGGTATGGGTGGTGGACACGATGAGCGTGAGCAAACCCTAAACCAACTATTAGTTGAGATGGATGGCTTCAATGGTAATACTGGTATTATTATCATGGCTGCAACAAACCGTCCAGATGTATTAGACCCAGCCCTACTTCGTCCAGGTAGATTTGATAGACAAATTACTATTGCTAACCCAGATATTCGTGGACGTGAGGCTATTTTAAAGGTACATGCTAGAAATAAGCACTTAGCAGCTGATGTTAATTTAGCTGGTATTGCACAAAGAACTCCAGGCTTTAGTGGTGCTGATATTGAGAACCTTCTTAATGAGGCTGCCCTACTTGCTGCAAGAGAAAATCGTAAGGTTATTAATACTCAGGATATCGATGAGGCTATCGATAGAGTAATGATGGGACCTGCAAAGAAGAGCAAGAAGTATACTGAAAAGGAAAGAAGATTAGTAGCTATCCATGAATCAGGACATGCTGTTATCGGCTTAAAGCTTGAAAATGCTAACGTTGTTCAAAAGGTTACAATTATTCCACGTGGTCAAGCCGGTGGATATAACTTAATGATGCCTAAGGATGAAACCTACTTCCAAACTAAGAGTGAGCTTTTAGATTCTATTACTGGCTTCTTAGGTGGTAGAGTTGCTGAGGAGGTTGTTTTCCATGAGGTTACAACTGGTGCTCATAACGATTTTGAGCAGGCTACTAAGATTGCAAGAGCAATGGTTACTGAATTTGGTATGTCAGATTTAGGCCCACTTCAATATGAGCAGCCACAGGGAAGTGTCTTCTTAGGTAGAGATTATCTAAAGGATAAGAACTTCTCAGACCAGGTAGCTCTTGAAATTGATAGAGAAACTAGAAAGATTATTGAGTCTTGCTATGAAAGAGCAACTAAGTGTATTACTGAGAATTTAACTCTTTTAAATACTATTGCTGATTATCTATTAAAGATTGAAACTCTTAATAAGTCTGATATTGATGAGATTTATAAGACTGGCCATTTAAAGTGGTTTGATGAAAAAATGAATCCAACTCCAGTAGAGCTTTCTAGTGAGTCTAAGGAAGAGGCAAATGCTTCAGACGAGTCTAAGGAGGTTAAGCCTGAGGTAGCTGAAACAAAGGATTCAGTTATCAAGGTTGAGCCAACTCTTCAACTAGATCATAAGGAAGAGGCTAAAGAGGAAGACTCTAATGAGCCTAAGAAGGAAGAGCCTAAAGACGGAGAGTAATCATGAGATTAGACAAGTATTTAAAGGTAAGCCGATTAATAAAGCGTAGAACGCTTGCTAAGGAGGTAGCTGAGGCATCGCGTGTCTTAGTTAACTCTAAGGAGGCTAAGCCATCTAAGGAGCTAAAGGTTGGCGATTTAATTACTATTGAGTTTGGTAATAAAATTGTTACGGTTAGAGTAATGTCCTTGGAGGCTTCTACTAAGAAGGCTTTAGCAACCTCTATGTATGAGTTTGTTTCAGAGGAAAAGAAAATATAATTATAATGGGCTTGGATTTTTCCAAGCCCTTATGATATTATTTAGATGTAATAATTATTAGATTAATTTTAATTAGGAAAAGAGGTGCCTTTATGGTTGATAATATTTGTGCAATCGCAACTCCCTATGGTACAGGAGCTATCTCTATTATTAGATGCAGTGGCCCTGATGCTATAAGCCTTGTTAATAAGGTATTTAAGGGTAAGAATTTAACAAAGTGTAAAAGCCATACTATTCATTATGGTCATATAATGGATAATGATGAAATAGTGGATGAGGTTGTTTGTAATATTTTTATTGCTCCACGTTCATTTGATGGAGAAAATACAGTAGAAATAAATTGTCATGGTGGTATCTATGTAACTAATATGGTTTTAAAGACCCTATTAAAGAATGGCTTTAGAATGGCTGAAAGAGGAGAATTTTCTAAGAGGGCCTTTTTAAATAAGAGGCTAGATTTAACTCAGGCCGAGGCTATTATGGATATTATCTCTGCTAGCA
>JAHHSW010000050.1 GCA_020024985.1 Anaeroplasmataceae bacterium
AAATCTTAACTCCAGCCTTATCTAATCTTTCAGCTAGATTAATAGCTGTTTGACCACCTAAGGCTACAATTACACCCTCTGGCTTTTCGTAATCAATAACATTCATTACATCCTCGAAGGTAAGTGGTTCAAAATATAGCTTATCTGATACAGTATAGTCTGTAGATACAGTTTCAGGATTACAGTTAATGATAATAGCCTCATAGCCACTTTCCTTAATACCCCAAATTGCATGTACAGTTGTATAGTCGAACTCTACACCCTGACCAATTCTAATTGGACCAGAGCCAAGTACTACTATCTTCTTCTTATCAGTTCTAATTGATTCATTCTCATGCTCATATGTACTATATAAATATGGTACATAGCTCTTAAATTCTCCAGCACAGGTATCAATACTCTTATATACTGGATACATATTATTTTTCTTTCTTAATTCATAAATCTCTAAGGCTGTAGTATTCCAGCATCTTGCAATATATGAATCAGCAAAGCCCATTCTCTTAGCCTTATATAATACCTCAAGATTACCTGGATGAGACTTAATAGTCATCTCATAAGAAACAATCTTCATGATTTTAACTAGGAATAGCTTATCAATCTTTGTTAAATCATAAATATCATCAATATCTACACCCTTACGGAAGGCCTCAGCAATAGCGTAGATTCTTTCATCTGTATGACGAGAGATAAATTCCATTAGCTCATCAACAGTTAAAGCCTTTAAAGACTCTAGCTCAATATGATCTACCTTGTTTTCAAGTGAACGAACTGACTTAAGTAAGCTCTCCTCTATTGTTCTACCAATACTCATTACCTCACCAGTAGCCTTCATCTGAGTAGATAGGCTTCTATTTGCATCCGCAAACTTATCAAATGGGAAGCGTGGGAACTTAGTTACTACATAGTCGATTGTTGGCTCAAATGAAGCTGGAGTTGCAGCAATTTCAATCTCATCAAGAGATAAACCGCAAGCAATCTTAGCACTTACTCTCGCAATTGGGAAGCCTGATGCCTTAGATGCTAGGGCACTAGAGCGTGATACTCTTGGGTTTACCTCAATTAAATAATATTGGAAGCTATATGGATCTAAGGCAAACTGAACATTACAGCCACCCTCAATCTTAAGTCCTCTAATAATTCTTAGAGCACTTTCCTTTAGCATATTATATTCCTTATTAGTTAGGGTTTGAGCAGGTGCTACTACAATTGAGTCACCTGTATGAATACCAACTGGGTCAATATTCTCCATTGAGCAAATAGTAATAGCGGTATCATTCTTATCTCTCATTACCTCAAACTCAATTTCCTTAAAGCCCTTAATACTCTTTTCAACTAAAACCTGAGAAACTGGAGATAGCTTAAGTGCATTCTTAGCAAGAGGAATTAGCTCCTCCTCGTTATCAGCAAATCCACCACCAGTACCACCTAGGGTGAAGGCTGGTCTTAAGATGATTGGGTAGCCAATTTCATTAGCTGCACTAATAACCTCATCTAAATGATTAGCAATCTTAGATTCAATTGTTGGCTCACCAAGCTCAATACAAAGCTCCTTAAATAGCTCTCTATCCTCAGCACGCTCGATAGCATCAGCAGTTGTACCTAAAAGCTCTACATTACACTCATCTAAAATACCCTTACGAGATAGCTGCATACCAAGGTTAAGTCCTGTTTGACCACCTATTGAGCAGATTAATCCATCAGGTCGCTCATAACGAATAATCTTAGCCACATTCTCTAAATCAAGTGGCTCCATATAAATTTTATCAGCAATTTTAGTATCAGTCATAATTGTAGCTGGGTTAGAGTTTACAAGAATTACCTTATAACCCTCTTCCTTTAGGGCAAGACATGCCTGAGTACCTGCATAGTCAAACTCAGCAGCCTGACCAATTACAATTGGACCTGATCCAATTACCATTATTTTCTTAATATCTGTTCTTTTTGGCATTTTTGTTACCTCCAAAGCTCTTCATAAGCTTAGCAAATCTATTGAATACGTTGCTAGCCTCCTTAATATTATCAGCTGGACTATACTTAATAGCTATTACATTATTAGCTAGGTCCATAACTCCCATAACATGGAAATCAATTACATTCTCATGAGTTATAGTAAGCTCTGTATTATTAAGGCTTTCCTTATATACTGCATATTGATCATTTTGAGCAGTAATCTCAATTTTACCATTCTCTAAGCATCTTACAGGAAGGTTACAGCCATGATGACCTACCTTCTCCTTATATACACTAGCCCCATAAGCTAGAGAAATAAGCTCCTGACCCATACCAATACCTAAAATTGGCATTGTTCCCTTTAGGCTTCTAATAAGCTCTATAACATTACTACAAAGCTCAGGGTTACCTGGACCATCTGAAATGAATAGGCCAGTTGGCTTATGCTTTAAAATTTCATCTACAGTGCTATCCTGTGGTACTACTACTACATTACAGCCTGTGCTATTTAAAAGCTTAACAATGCTCTTTTTAATTCCACAATCAACTGCGACTACAGTAAATGATGGATTAGTTGTTCTAGAATACCATACCTTCTTAGAGGATACTGCCTCTGATGGGTTGTTATTAGGATTATAATCAACAATCATCCTCATACATTCAGCCATTGGCTTGTCCTCATCACAGATTAAGGCCTTCATAGTACCATTATCTCTAACGATTCTTACGATTTCTCTAGTATCAACCTCGCTAATACCAGGGATACCCTGCTCATCCATAACCTCACCTAGCTTATGAGTGTAACGGAAATTTGAAGGCTCATCATTATACTCTCTACAAACAACTGCAGAAACTGTTAAGCCCTTAGATTCGTAATCCTCATCAGTTAAGCCATAGCTGCCAATTACTGGATATGACATACAAATCATACTTCCAAAATTAGCTGGATCTGATAAAATTTCTTGGTAGCCAACTACTGATGTATTAAATACAAGCTCACTAACGCATTCATTCATGCTACCAAAGCCCTCGCCTAGAAAGACAAGACCATTTTCTAAAACTAGCTTTCTTCTCATTTTTATTCTCCTATCCCTTATATACTAGCTTACCATTAACTAGTGTGTATCTAGTAAATCCATAATATGTATTTCCTATAAATGGTGAATTAACACCCTTTGATAAAATCTCATCCTTAGTATAGGTATGAGGATTCTCTATATCTATAACTGCAATATCAGCGATACTGCCCTTCATAATTTTTCTCATTGGTAAATTAAATACCTTAGCTGGATTATAAACCATAACCTCTAGGAATCTATCTAATGATAGCATTCCAGTTTTAACAAAGCTTGTATAAATAATTGGAAGTGAGGTTTCAAGACCAATTATTCCATTTAAGCACTTGCTATACTCACGGCTCTTTTCCTCTACAGTATGAGGTGCATGATCTGATGCTACCATAATAGCTGTACCATCTAATAAGGCCTCTACTGTAGCTAATCTATTCTTTTCACTTCTAAGAGGTGGATTCATCTTCCAGTTTCCATCCTTAATCATTTCCTCATTTAAAACTAAATGATGGGGAGCAACCTCACAGGTAATATTTGTGTAGCCATCCTCATGAGCCTTTCTAATAGCCTCAAAGCTTTCAGCTGTAGACATGTGGCAGAAATGATATTTACATCCTACCTCCTTAGCAAGTTCAATTTCTCTTCTAACTGCAATGAATTCTCCTTCTGGTGCATACTTCCAGTAATTATCCTCAGCATGAGAGGCAATTACTAAATCATGCTTCTTAGCTAATAGCATTGCTTCCTTTAAAACCTCTAAATTGTTAACTCCTCTTCCATCATCGGAAATAGCCTTAACATATTTATAGAAGCCCTCTATATCAGCCTTTTCCTTATCCTCCTGATTAACTGTAACAGCTCCATAAGGATAAACATTAACTACTGCATCTCTTTTAATAATATCTAGCTGTACCTTTAATGCCTCTAAATTATCAGGTACAGGATTTAAATTTGGCATAGTCATAATGGTTGTAAAGCCACCCTTAGCCGCAGACATTGTACCAGTCTTAATTGTTTCCTTTTTAGTAAAGCCTGGCTCTCTTAAATGTACATGTACATCTACTGCACCTGGCATAACAAGGCAGCCCTTAGCATCTAAGACCTCATAGCCCTTATCCTCGATGACTCCAACCTCTACAATCTTATCATCCTCTACTAAAACATCCTTTAATACTAAGCTGTTATTTTCAATAACATATCCATTCTTAATTAAAATCACCTTATAGCTCACCATCCAATACCTTTGAAATTACTGCCATTCTTACATAAACACCATTTGTTATTTGCTTAAAGTATCTACTTTTCTCGCATTCACAAACCTCTGAAGCCATTTCAACTCCTCTATTGATTGGACCTGGATGCATGATAATGGCATTTTTCTTCATCATTTCCATTCTCTTAACTGTTAAGCCATACTTTTCATGATACTCCTCAATGCTCATACTCATCTTTTCTGTATGGCGCTCAAATTGTACTCTTAATAGCATAACTACATCCATATTCTTAACTGCTTCATCAACAGGAATCCACTTAGCTGATCCATCATTGTACTCCTCAGGACCACTAATATAAACCTCCATACCAAGACGTTCCATTATTTCAATATTGGTATGGGCAACACGTGAGTGGCTTATATCTCCTATTATACAACATTTTAAGCCTTCAAACTTACCATATTCCTCATAAATTGTCATTAAATCTAATAAGCATTGAGTTGGGTGATTAGCTTTTCCATCTCCAGCATTCCAAATTGGCATTTCAACACCCTCAAGCTCCTTAAAATACTCATCCTCGCTATGTCTTATAATTACTCCATCTACACCAAATGATTCAAAGGTACGAACTGTATCATATAATGATTCACCCTTCTTTACGCTTGATGTCTCAGTATTAAAATCTAAAACCTTAATACCTAAATTTAATAGAGCACATTGGAATGAATAATGTGTTCTTGTCGAATTTTCAAAAAAAAGGGTAGCTATCTTCTTATCTGGATAAGAGACACGTAACCCTTTCTTAAGCTTTTCTGCGTATTCGATAATTTCATAAATTTGCTCAGTTTTTAGCTGCTTAATTGTAAATAAACCTCTCATGATTTCACCTCATCTAAAAAAAACAGTTTCCCAATCTAAAGAGACTAGAAAACTAGGTATCATCATAATATAGCTATTGCATTATTATATTAATTTTATCTAATTATTCTTGTTAGCCTCTCTGGACTATCTTAAAGTTTTACCGTAGTTAATGATATCATACTAGCAATAATTTATCAATATATTTTATGAAATTAGACAAAAAATGCTAAATTAATCATAAATGTTGCTTTTGTTTAAATTTAACTAAATATTCCATACCTATACTCATAATAAGCTTCTTTAAGAGATATAGGTAATTTCTGATTTGATAATTCTTTACCTGTCCAAGACCTGGTGTCTTTAATTAGATTATATAGGGCAGCTGCTTGATCATCTCTCTTATAAGAATAATTAATTTTCTTTCTTATAGTTAAAAAATCAAGATAGCCTTGTATATATTTAATACCTACACCGTGTGTTTTGGTTATCATCATGGTTATTTCAGAGTGTAACTGATTCATTGATGACAATGAATTACCATTATCTGTTGTATATCTTTTAACTGTAGGTTTACTATCAATCTTGTCTAATGTAGCTCCTAGCTCATTAGCTATTTGGTACATACCATGTTTTGAATCTGTTACCACATAATTTATGTTTTCTAGAAATGGGTAGATACATTTACATTTTTCAAATGATTCAGAACCAAGACCTACTACTTTGATTATCATGTTGTCATGTTCATCTAAAGCACTAGCTAAACATAGCTTATGGTGGCTAACACCAGAAAAAGCCGATCTATTGCCTCGTTTTTTGTTGGCTCTAGGCATATTTTCTGGTCTTGTGCCTTTTAAATTGATTTTTCTATAGGCTACATCTAGCTCTATTGAATCAGTTAAAACAACATTGGAGTTGACGTACTCGGTTATGGCATTATAAAGCTTATGTCTCATTCTGAAGCAGGTGTTAACACTTAGCCTTAAGAAGTGAGCTTCATTCTTAAGTGTCATACCAGATAACTCATAATCAATAAAATCTAACCATTTATCTTTGTCTATTTTACTATGACAAAGAAAGGTATTAGTCTTTATTGAAAATGAATGATGACAGTCGTTACACATAAATCTTTGATTATTAAGTGTGTGACCATTCTTTTTGATTGATATAGATCCACAGTGAGGACAATAGGTAACTGAAATATCATTGACCTTATTATCTTTATCAATATTTAGATTAATTAGAAACTTCAATACTGCATCTAGGTCATCCTCAGATAATGTTTGAAGCTTAGTTAAAATTTCTTGAGTAGTATTCATATTAGTTACCTCATTTCCTTTTTATAGCCTTATTCTATGAGACTAAAGGACACAATGAGTGTACCTATTAAAAATACTTTTAAGAAAAAGTAACAATTTTGATTAAT
>JAHHSW010000051.1 GCA_020024985.1 Anaeroplasmataceae bacterium
CGCCAAGACCGCTCATGTTTCCGTTTTGTACCTGGCTTTGCATTCTCTTCATGCTTTGTGGGTCCATGTTTTTCATTTGCTTCATTTGCTTTTTCATCATATCAAGGGTTTGACGAAGCTTATTGACCTCCTGAATAGAACGACCAGAGCCTCTAGCAATTCTTTCTCTACGCTTATAATCCTTATCGATTAATTCAGGGTGCTTACGCTCCTTCTCTGTCATTGAGTAAATAATTGCCTCAATCTTATCAAAGGCCTTATCATCAACCTGATTTAAGGCTTGCTTCATATTACCAATTCCTGGTAGAAAGCCAATAATCTTTGATAATGAGCCCATTCTTTTAATCATCTTAAACTGCTTTAATAAATCATTATAGTTGAATGATTCACTCATCATTCTTTCAGCAGCTGACTTCATTTCATCCTCATCAATATTTTCTGTAACGGTATCAATAAGGGTTAATACATCACCCATACCAAGGATTCTATCAGCAAGTCTATCTGGATAGAAAATTTCCATCGCATCTAGCTTTTCACCTGTTGACATAATCTTAATTGGAATACCAGTCATTTCCTTAATTGATAAGGCAGCACCACCACGAGTATCACCATCTAGCTTAGTTAAAATACAGCCGGTGATGTCTAAATCCTTATGGAAGGCTAAGGCTACATTTACTGCATCCTGACCAGCCATCGCATCTACTGTTAATAATATTTCATCTGGATGAGCAATATCCTTAACATTTTGAAGCTCCTTCATTAGCTCCTCATTAATTTGTAAACGACCTGCTGTATCTATAAATACTAAATCAAGACCATTTTCCTTAGCGTATTTTAAACCCTCAGTTACAATCTTTTCAGCACTTACCTTAGTACCCATTTCAAATACTGGTACATCAATGCTCTTACCAAGAGTAACTAGCTGATCAACTGCGGCAGGACGATAAATATCGGCGGCAATTAAAAGTGGCTTCTTCTTTAGCTTCTTTCTATAGAATAGAGCCATCTTACCTACAGCTGTAGTTTTACCAGCACCCTGAAGACCAACTGCCATAACAACAGTCATACCACTAGGCTTAATTTTAAGCTCAACAGCCTCATCACCAAGTGTCTTCTTTAATTCCTCACGAACTACCTTAACAACCTGCTGACCTGGATTTAAGCCCTTTAATATATCCTCACCAAGAGCCTTTTCCTTTATATTAGCTAAGAACTTCTTTACTACCTTATAGTTAACATCGGCCTCAAGTAGAGATAATCTTACCTCTCTTAGCATTTCATCAATATCAGTTTCATTTAGCTTACCCTTACCAGTTAGCCTACGTAGCCCCATCTGTAAGCGTGAGCTTAAGCTATCAAATGCCATATTAATCCTCCATCAAAATATTAAATATAGATTCCTTAAGACTTTTATCTATATCTAAATTTTCTATTTTTAAAAGCTTTTTATGAAGCCCAAGCTTATTTTCATAATCCTCTAGGGCTAAAACGCTTCTTTTTATTTGATCAAATACTCCATTTCTACTAATAGAGTAGTTTAGGGCTATCTCTCCTATGGATAAATCCATAAAATAATAATCCTCAAAATAATTTCTTTGCTTATCTGTTAATAGCGCTCCATATAAATCATATAGGGCTATAACATAATTTCTATCAAGGGATTCCATAGTCTATTCCTCAAAGAAATCAGCAAATAAGCCATATAGGTACTGCTCGATATCGAATACCTCTAAATCATCAATACCCTCACCAAGGCCTATATACTTAATTGGAATACCCATTTCATGACGGATTGCTAAAACAATACCACCCTTACTAGTTCCATCTAGCTTAGTTAGAATAACGCCAGTAACATCAGTTGCCTCCTTAAAGGCCTTAGCCTGGCTCATACCATTTTGACCAGTTGTAGCGTCAATTACAAGTAAGGTCTCATGTGGTGCCTCAGGACACTCCTTTTGTAGAACTCTCTTCATCTTAGAAAGTTCATTCATAAGGTTAACCTTATTTTGAAGCCTACCAGCTGTATCACAAAGTAAAATATCATAATTTTCAGCCTGAGCCTTCTTAATAGCGTCATACATTACTGCAGATGGGTCAGTACCACTTTCCTTAGTAACAATATCAACACCAATTCTTTTAGCCCAAACGCTTAATTGCTCAATCGCACCTGCTCTAAAGGTATCACCAGCCGCAAGTAGGACCTTCTTACCCTCCTTCTTATAGGATGCAGCAATCTTAGCAATTGAGGTAGTCTTACCAACACCATTAACACCAACAAATAAAATTATAGATAGACCATTCTTATTTAAATTAAGGTTTGCATTTACAACCTCACCATTTAAGTAGATTTCAAACATCTTATCCATAATCATTTCCTGTAGCTCAAGTGGGTCAGTAATTCCCTTAGTTTTAACCTCGCTACGTAGATCATCTATAAAGTCAACAACAGTATCAACACCAATATCTGCCATTATGAATATTTCCTCAAGCTCATCAAATAAATCATCATCTATTTGCTTGCTCTTAGATAAAATATCCTTTAGGGTAGAAAGGGCACCCTCTCTTGTCTTATGTAAGCCTAGCTTATATTTCTTACTTTTTTTATCTTTTCTTTTAAATAGGTCAAAAAATCCCATAAATTAATCACTCCATATCATTATGAATTATACCATAAACAAAAATCAAATTCAAAGAAAAAATAGGCCATAAGCCTATTTGTTCTTATTAATCATTTCATTATATTCATCAATTGAGATAATATTTTTACATCTAGGGTAATTACTGCAGGCATAGAATTCATTACCAGCGTTCTTACCTCTTGAGGCAACCCTCTTTACAAAGTGACCCTTACCACATTTAGGACAGATAATTTCCTCACCCTCTACTGTTGGTAATGGCTCCTTTTTATCCTTACAATGCTTAAAGCAAAACAAATTACCATCCTTATCCTTTAGCATCATGCTACCACAATCAGGGCATACCTCATTAGTTGGCTCACCCTCAAGTATAGTTTTACAACTAGGATAATTACTACAAGCATAGAAGGAATTACCCTTGTTCTTACCTCTTTGAGCAATCTTCATAACAATATGACCCTTGCCACATACAGGACATAAGAACTCCTCCTTAGGAGCGTCCTTACAGTGAGCACTACAATAAAGCTCACCCTCACTATTTTTAAGCATCATAGCTCCACAATCAGGACATACCTCATTGGTTGGCTCATCATTAAAAATAGTTTTACAGCTAGGGTAATTATTGCAGGCATAGAACATCTTACCCTTATTCTTGCCACTCTTTGCTACTCTACCTACTAAATGAGCCTTACCACATACTGGGCATACTACATTAGTATCTAATAGCTCTTCCTCTTCCTTTTTAATGTATTTACACTTAGGATAATTACTACAGCAGGTAAATTCACCATACTTACCTAAGCGAATTACTAAAGGTGAGCCACAGCTTGGACAAAGCTCGTCTGTAGGAATTGGATATTTACCATCCATCTTCTCCTTGGCGTTTTCAAATAGCGGAATGAAGCCATCATAGAATTCCTTTAGCTCCTCCTGCTTATCTAATTCGCCTCTTGCGATACTATCTAAATCTGCCTCCATATTAGCAGTATATTTAACATTAATAATATCACTAAAGAACTCTAAAAGCTTTTCAGTAGTTAGCATACCCTGCTCACTTGGAACTAAATTACGCTTTTCTAGGGTAACATAGCCTCTATCCTTTAGGGTTTTAATGGTTTGAGCATAGGTAGATGGTCTACCAATACCAAGCTCCTCCATATCCTTAATTAAGGATGCCTCAGTATATCTACTCTTTGGCTCAGTTTGCTTATCTAAAATATTAATTTCATCAGCATTGAAGGCTTCCCCTAGCTTAAAGCTTGGAATTAGCTCAATTTCACTTTCTTCCTTACCATATAGCTTTAAATAGCCATCAAAGATAAGCTCACTTCCATGAGCCTCCCAAAGTGAATCAGTATTAGTAAATAAAATCTTAGTTGAATTATATACTGCTGAGCTCATTAATGAGGCTAGGGTTCTATTATAAATTAATCTATAAAGCTTAAACTCATCATCAGTTAAATGCTTTCTTATGCTTTCAGGGGTTCTATAAACGCTTGTTGGTCTAATACCCTCATGAGCGTCCTGAGCATTCTTTTGCTTCTTATTCTTTACGCTTCCTAAATATTTAGAGCCATAGGTTTTTAAAATATAATCAGAGGCTAAATTAACAAAGCTATCTGATAATCTAGTTGAATCGGTACGCATATAGGTAATTAAACCGACTGTCTCACTACCAATATTTTTACCCTCATATAGCCTTTGAGCAATGCTCATAGTCTTAGTAGGTGAAAAGCCTAGCTTATTTGAGGCATCCTGCTGAAGGGTTGAGGTTGTAAAGGTAGGTGATGATGATCTTTTAACTTGCTTAGTTTCAATATTAGAAACAACAAAGGATAAAAGCCTTGGAATTAAATTCTCAAGCACCTTCCTATCTAAAATTCTATGCTTACTATCAACCTTTTCACCCACTAACTCAACAAGCTTAAGCTTAAAGGTTTTAAAAACTGCCTCTGCCTCATAATAATTAGTTGGGACAAAGGATAATATTTCACGCTCTAAATTTACAATAAGCATTAGAGCAACTGATTGAACACGACCAGCACTCTTAGAGCCTATTTTCTTTTGTAGAAGCTTTGATAGCTTAAAGCCTAAAATTCTATCAATCATTCTTCTAGATTCCTGGCTATCAACCATCTTAATATCAATAGGATGAGGAGCCTTTAGGGCCTCCTCTACTGCACCCTTAGTTATTTCATGAAATTCTATTCTATTATTACTATTTAAATCAAGACCTAATACATTAGCTAAATGATAGGCAATTGCTTCACCCTCGCGGTCGGGGTCGGTTGCAAGTAATACTTCCTTTCCCTTGCAGGCCTTCTTTAGGCTTGTAACTAGGCTTTCCTTATCCTTCATTATTTTATAGTTAGGAACAAATCCGGCTGGAATATCAATTCCTAAGCCATCCTTACCAGTAGTTGCTAAATCACAAATATGCCCCTTTGATGATAATACTGTATAGCCACTTCCTAGATAAGATTCAATGGTTTTACTCTTACTTGGAGATTCGACAATTATAACCTTATTCATAAAAAATTCTCCTTTCACTACTGCAATTAATAATATTAAGCTAAAAATATATGATTGTCAAGGCATTGAAAACGAGAAAATCAGTGCAATTTCTCTCTTATTATATATATATAATAAGGATGAGAACAAAATTTTTTTGAAAAAAACACTACCACGTTTGTGGTAGTGCATTAATTAAAATAATACCTCAGTAAATTCTCTTTCAATATGCTTAAACACATCTGTACCTAAGAATCTATATACCTCGCCTCTACTATTTGGCTGGCTTAGTATATTAACTGGGCTATAGGCCTTAACCCTAGTGACATCACTAAAGTCCTCACTTGCCATAACCTCATCATAAACAGTTCTTACTGTAGGACAAAAGCCTACATAGGCAGCATTCTCATAGGCTCCATGATGAGAAATCATAAAGCTTATAAATTCATGTGCTAAATCTGGGTTTGTTGAGGTATTAGGAATAACCATTCCATCAAAGAATATATTATTATGCTCAACAGGGGCATAGATATTATAGTTACTTACATTAGCCTCGTTGCCTCCATCCATATCAGCATAGTAGGCATCAAAGTAATCACCTGAATAAACTAAGGCTAAATCCAAGGTACCCTTAGAGATTTCAATCTTTAAATCATCAGTACCCCACTGACGGAATTTTGCCTTCTTTAGAGTGTCCATAGCCTCATCTATCATACTCTCATCCTTAGTGTTTAAAGACATTCCAAGATAAAGCTCCGCTGCTGCTAGGGCATCCCTTGAGCCATTATACATCGCAACCTTCGCACCCTCCGGTCTTAATTCTGGCTCAAATAAAATTCTCCAGCCATACTCATGAACAAGCTCATCAAGCTCTGGGTACTTCTTAGTTGAATACATTATACCAAGTGAGCCCCAGAAATATGGCATATAGTAGCCATCATAATTAATACAATCCTCCCCTGCCATTAATTCCTCAAGCTCCTTAACAAAGATACCATCATGATATTCAGGAATCTTACTATAATCAAGCTTAATTAGCATGTTTTCAGTTTTCATCTGATCAATCATATAATCACTAGGGATTGCTAAATCATACTCTGCAGTTCTATTTTGAATCATTGTATACATTGATTCATTACTATCTGTTGTAGCTATTTTAATATTTACATTATGTGCTTCCTCAAATTCACTAATTAATTCATCTGAAATATATTCACCCCAGCTTAAAATAAGTAAATCTGCGCCCTTTCCTGATGTACATGAGCTTAAGCTTAAGCCAAGGGCTAGAGAACCAAGCATTAATGCTCCTCTTTTAATTTTTAATTTATTATGCATAAAATAGCACCATCCTT
>JAHHSW010000052.1 GCA_020024985.1 Anaeroplasmataceae bacterium
GCAATAGGCTTAGTGCTTATTGTCTTTTTTTTCTGTGAAAATGCTTATCTTAATAGAATCTTAACAGACAGGGTAGGAAATCCAAATAGAATCTTAACGAGGTAATTTATATAATTTAGGATGTCTAAAGGACAAAGAATTAAACAAATTTGGAAATTGAGGTGTAATCATGGAAGTTGTTATATGGAGTAGCTTAGTAATAGTAATCCTCCTATTTGTTTATTTATTTTGGCTGTTATTTAGGGGGGATAAGCAATGATTGATAATGTTATATTTACTGTAATACAGGATTTGGCCTTTATTATAATATTATTTGTAGGTGGCTATTTAGTCGCAAGGCTTTTTTATAGAGCCTATTTAGGAGAGGCCATTTGGAGTAATAGGCCTGGAAAGCAGTTTGGAAGGATTGAGTCTAAGATTTATAGGCTTCTAGGAATAGATCCAAATGAAAGCATGAGCCCAAGAAAGTATATTATATCAATGCTTACCTTTAGCTTGATATGCTTTATAGGCTTATATTTAATTTTATTATTTCAAAATTTATTAACCTTTAATCCTGAGGAATATGAGGGCTTAAGCTGGCATTTAGCCTTTAATACGGTTGCAAGCTTTGTTTCTAATACAAACTGGCAGTCATATACAGGTGAGACAACCTTGAGCTATTTTTCTCAAATGATGGGATTAACGGTTCAAAACTTTGTTTCTGGTGCCGTAGGTATTAGTGCCTTATATGCATTAATTAGAGGCTTTGTTAACCGTGAGGATAGAGCTGTTGGTAATTTTTATGTGGATATTACCAAGCTTTGTATCTATGTAATGCTACCACTTTGCTTTTTTGGAGCATTGCTTTTAGTTTCACAGGGTGTCCCACAAACAATGAGTGGTGCTATAGAATATAATACCTTAAATGGTGTTTCAGAAAAAATTTATTTAGGACCTGCTGCGAGTCAAATTATAATTAAGCAGCTATTTACAAATGGTGGTGGCTTTTATGGAGTTAATAGTGCTCATCCACTAGAAAATCCAACCCCATTTAGTAATTTAATTGAGTGTGCATCAATTCTTATTATTCCTTTAGCACTTTGCTATGTATTTGGTAAGGCAGTTAAGGATAAGAAGGAGGGTAGTGCTTTATTAAAGGCTATGACTATTTTCTTTGTTGTAGCAATTATAGCCTGCACAGCCTCAGAGTATTTATATGGCTTTAGGATGAGTGGTATTGAGTCTATTGGTAACCTTGAGGGTAAGGAGGTTAGATTCGGCGTTGGTGGCTCATCATTATGGGCGGTTGTAACTACCTGTGCCTCAAATGGATCAGTTAACTCAATGCATGATAGCTTGACTCCACTTGGAGGTATGGTGCCAATCTTCTTAATGATGCTTGGTGAGGTAGTTTATGGTGGTGTAGGCTGTGGCTTATATGGTATGATGGTCTTCGCTATTTTAACTGTCTTTATTGCTGGCCTTATGGTTGGTAGAACCCCAGAGTATATTGGTAAAAAGATTGGTATTTTCGATATGAAGATGGTTTGCCTAGTTATTTTACCTCCAGTTTTATGTATGCTTTTAGGTACTGCAGCAACTGTAATGCTACCATCTGTAAATGAATGGGTAAATGCTACTAATTCAGGTACTGCTCATGCCTTCAGTGAAATTCTTTATACATTTGTTTCACAAGCTGCTAATAATGGATCAGCCTTTGCAGGCTTTAATGCTAATACGCCATGGACTAATGTTACAGGTGGTATGATAATGCTATTTGTTAGATTTGTTCCAATGGTTGCAATAATCCTGCTTGCTGGAAGCCTAGGCTCTAAGAAGGTAACTCCTAAGAGTGATGGTACCTTATCAACATCTAATACTATGTTTGTTATGCTTTTAGTATTTGTGGTTTTAATTATAGGTGCGTTAAGCTTCCTACCAGCCCTAGCACTTGGTCCAATTGCTGAGCATTTAACTTTTATTAATATATAAAATAGAGGTGTAATTATGGAAAATAAGGATATAAAGCTACCAAAGGATAAAATGGTAGATAAAAAGGTAATGGGTGATGCTTTAGTTCAATCATTAATAAAGCTAAATCCTAAAACACAAATTAAAAATCCAGTAATGTTTGTGGTTTATGTAGCTTCAATATTTACGACTGTATTATTTTTCCTTTCCTTAGGAGGAATAAGTGATGTTGAGGCTGATAGCCCAAGCATTGGCTCATGGTATATTTTTACAATAGCGATTATTCTATGGCTAACTACCCTTTTTGCTAACTTTGCAGAGGCTATAGCTGAGGGAAGGGGTAGAGCTCAGGCAGAAAGCCTTAAGAAGGCTCGTAAGGATGTTATCGCAAGAAAGCTTATTGAGCCTACCCTAGAAAGTGAATATAGTGAGGTTAAAAGCAATGAGCTTAAGCCAGGTGATATTGTTCTAGTTAAGGCAAATGAGCAAATACCAATGGATGGTGAGGTAATAGTTGGTGTTGCCTCAGTTGATGAGAGTGCAATTACAGGTGAAAGTGCTCCAGTAATTAGAGAATCTGGTGGAGATAGAAGTGCTGTTACTGGTGGTACAACTGTAACCTCTGACTGGTTAATTATTAAGGTTACTGCTGAGGCAGGTAATAGCTTTTTAGATAAGATGATAGAGATGGTTGAGGGAGCGAGCCGTAAGAAGACTCCTAATGAAATAGCTCTACAAATACTATTGATTACCTTAACTATAATATTCTTAGTTGTTTGTGCGACTCTATATCCATTTAGCCTATTTTCTAAAAATCAGGTAGGCAGTGGAGAGGCAACAAGCCTTACTAATTTAGTAGCCCTATTAATTTGTCTTGCTCCAACAACCATTGGTGCTTTATTATCATCAATTGGTATCGCTGGAATGGCTAGATTAAATAAGGTAAATGTTTTAGCAACCTCAGGAAGAGCTATTGAGGCTGCAGGTGATGTTGATATTTTACTTTTAGATAAGACAGGTACTATAACCCTTGGTAATAGACAGGCCTCAGAGTTTATACCTCTTAGTGGGGTTAGTGAGCTTGAGCTAGCTAAGGCCTCTCAGCTATCAAGCCTTGCTGATGAAACGGCTGAGGGTAGAAGTATAGTTATTTTAGCTAAGAATAAATTTGATTTAAGAGCTAAGGAGCTACCTAAGGGTGATGTTGAATTCATTGAGTTTAGTGCTAAGACTCGTATGAGTGGTATAGATATAAACGGGGAAGAGATTCGTAAGGGCTCTAGTGACGCTATTAAAAGATATGTTACTAATAATGGTGGAGAATATCCTAGTGAATGTGAGGCTAAGGTTCAAAATGTAGCTCGTCTTGGTGGAACTCCATTAGTAGTAGCTAAGGGAAATAGAGTTTTAGGAGTTATTTATTTAAAGGATATTGTTAAGGATGGCGTTAAGGAAAAGTTTGCCGATCTAAGAAAGATGGGTATTAAGACCATCATGATAACTGGTGATAACAAGGTAACAGCTTCAGCTATTGCTGCTGAGGCAGGAGTTGATGATTTCTTTGCAGAGGCTACTCCAGAAACTAAGCTAGAGCTTATTAGGGGATTTCAAAGAGAGGGACATTTAGTTGCTATGACAGGAGATGGAACTAATGATGCTCCAGCCCTAGCTCAGGCTGATGTAGCAGTAGCTATGAATTCTGGTACCCAGGCTGCCAAGGAGGCTGGTAACATGGTAGATTTAGATTCATCACCTACTAAGCTTATTGAGGTTGTAAAGATTGGTAAGCAGCTTTTAATGACTAGAGGCTCCTTAACTACCTTTAGTATTGCTAATGATATCGCTAAATATTTTGCTATCATTCCAGTGCTTTTTGCAAGCATATTCCCAAATCTTAAGGTTTTAAACTTTATGCAGCTTGGTAGCCCAATGACAGCTATATTAGCTTCAATTATTTATAATGCATTAATTATTGTAGCCTTAATACCACTATCACTAAGAGGTGTTGGCTATAAGGAGGAATCCTCAGATAATATGCTTAAGAATAACCTATTAATTTATGGACTTGGTGGTGTTATTGCTCCATTCATATTTATTAAGCTATTCGATATGCTACTTTGCCTGATTCCAGGCTTACTTTAGGAGGTTATTATGGAAAATAAGGAAAATAAATGCCCATTAAAGAAATCAAAAGCCCTTAAGCATTTAAGGGCTGCTCTAGGAGCATTCCTAGTCTTTACATTAATATGTGGATTATTATATACAGTATCAGTTACTATTTTTGCAGGTGCGTTATTCCCTCATCAGGCTAATGGCTCATTAATAGAGGTAACCCTTGAGGATGGAAGCAAAAGAGTCTATGGAAGTGAGTTTATTGGTCAAAGCTATTTAACATTAGATTCTAATAAGAATTATGCTTTAGTTGATGAAAATAATAATTATTATGTCACTAATTCTAATGGAGAATACTTTATGGATGAAAATAAAAATTTAGCATTAGACAGTAATGAGGTAACTAAGCTTTCTAGTGATTCTAAGCCTATGGTAATGTTTCAGGCTAAGTATTTAATTGGTAGATTTAATCAAGGGGCTCCATCAAATGCCTCTCCTACAACTAATAGCTATAAGGAAACTATAGAAGCTAGAGTAAAAGCTTTAAAGCTAATTGGCTATAATGATGAATATAATGAAAGAAATGGTAAAAACGGTATACCAGATGAATTAGTTACTGAATCAGGCTCAGGCTTAGACCCAGAAATAAGCTATGATGTAGCAATTTATCAGGCTGAAATGATTGCAAGCGCTCGTGGTATTACAAGAGATAGGGTTATAGAGATTATTGATAACCACATTAAAGGAAGGTTTTTAGGAATCTTTGGTACTAAAAGAGTTAATGTACTAATGGTTAACCTAGAGCTAGATGGTTTAATTTAGGATGCAAAGAGGAAGGCTTAAAATCTTTTTTGGCTATTCAGCTGGTGTAGGAAAAACCTATGCCATGCTTTTAGAGGCCCAGAGGCTTAAAAAGGAAGGCATTGATGTTATAATTGGCTATTTTGAGCCACATCAAAGGCCAGAAACAATAAGGCTTACTAATGGTCTTTATATGCTACCCTTAAAGGAATTAGAGTATAAGGGGATAGCCTTAAGAGAATTTGATGTTGATTTAGCAATTAAAAGGAATCCTGAATATATTCTAGTTGATGAGCTTGCACATACTAATGCCTATGGTAGCAAGAATAGAAAAAGATATTTAGATGTTTTAGAGCTTTTAAATAATGGAATTAATGTTTATACCACGGTAAATGTTCAGCATTTAGAGACTCTAAATGATATTATAGGTAGTAAAACCTCGGTTGATGTAACTGAAAGAATCCCTGATGATATATTTGATTTAGCGGATGAAATTTCAATTATAGATTTAGAGCCTAATGAGCTAATTGAGCGCATGCAGGCTGGTAAAATTTATAAAAGAGAAAGAATTGATCTGGCTTTAAGTAATTTCTTTAAGGAGGATAACCTATCACTTCTAAGAGAGCTTACTATGAGAAGAATGGCTGATCGTATTGAAAAGCAAAAGAATAATGGGCTATCAAAAAGAAGGTATTTAGTTTTAATAAGCCCATCCCCATCCTCAGCTAAAACTATTAGGGTAGGAAGCAGAATGGCTAATTTAAATCATTCGAGCTTTAGTGCACTTTATGTAGAGACTAATAGTATTTTAAGTGATGAGAATGCTTCTATGCTTAAAAGCCATATGGATTTAGTTAAAAGCCTAAATGGGGATATAGTAGTAAAGTATAGTGACGATGTTATTGAGGCAATATCAGATTATGTAAGAATATCCGGGGCTACCAATTTGATTATTGGTAAAACCTGGCAGTCAATTGGTAAGAAGGTAAGCTTTGAAAATAAGATTATAGCTAGGCTACCAGATATTGAGGTATTGATAGTTCCAGATAGCCAAAGCGTTAAGGCTCATAGAAAAAGCCTTTTTGAGGCTATTCGTAATTTATCTAGAAGAAGCTATCTTGAAAAATTTAGGCTAGCAAATAAGACTTTAGATATTATAAGTAATATTAATAGAGGAATAGCTTTAGATAATCCTAGGAAAAGCTTTAATTTAATAGTAGAGGTTTTATCAAGAGCCTTTGAAAGAGGAGCAATTTTAAGAATAGAGGATAAGGAATATTTAAAGGAATATCAATCTATGGATATTAATTTCTTTGATGGAGAGGTCGAGCTTGGGGCAGCTAGCTGGGCTCTTAAAAATTTACTTCCAGCTGGTAGAGGCACTAATACCCTAAGAAATGCTAGAGGCTTATATTATCCTATAATTTATAGGGGTGAAGGTATAGCGGTTCTAGGCTTTTCCTGCAATATAAAAAAGCTTAGTATTACAGAAAAGCTATTGTTTTTACAAATAGAGGACACTATTGCGGTTATTATAGCAGCCCTAATAAACAAATCTTAATAAAATCTTAATAGGGTATCTAAT
>JAHHSW010000053.1 GCA_020024985.1 Anaeroplasmataceae bacterium
TGACTATATAAGTAAGTGTTTTATAAAATGTAGTGGCAAATTGTAATAATCAGAAAAATAAACTAATATTTTTCCCTATTTTTGATAAAGCTCTAACATTTTGGCCAAGATTTCTCTTTATGATATAATATTTTTGCTTAAGCTTAGTAGCTTAAGAACATTTTCGAAGGGAGTACAGAAGGCTATGTTAAATGTAGAGATACAGGAGTACATAACGAGTTAAATGGAGGCTTAAATGGAATATTTAGTTCTATTTGCGATAATATTATTCTTAATTGGATATATTATTAGCTTTAGTGACAATTCCAATAAGCACTAATTGCTCTTTGTACTCTTGTAGAAAATGAGAAAAGGGAACGACGGCAATCGTTCCCTTTTCATTTTGTTTGCTCTTTGTACTCATTGGTATTTCTACCAATTCACCATTATTATATACTATCCTATACAATAATTCAAGTTTATCTGTTAAATATATTCTTATAAATCCTTACATAGGCTCCAAGCAGCACCAATAGCATCCTTGATATTACCAACCTTAGCCCCATCACCAATTAAATGATATGTAGAGCCTGAGGCCTTAAGCATATCCTCTAGAGTATTATCAATATGGTATCCATTTGCAAATACTAGGGTATCAGCATCACTAATTACATGCTCAACCCCATTTTGAACATATTTAATAGTTGTTTCAGTTACCTCAGTAACCTTTGCATTAGTTTGAATATCAATTCCCTTATCCATCATACGCATAACTAGAACTGATCTACCAGGGCCAGTTTCAGTCATCATAACCTCAGGTAGCATCTCTAGTAATGTAATACGTCTATTACGTGGGAAGCGGTCATTTAAAATTGGAGCTAGGTAATCTGCAAGCTCACAGCCAACTGAGCCTCCACCTATAATAACTACCTTTTGACCTGGGAAGCTTAAGCCCTTTAGTAAATCATCAGCAGTAGTAGCTTGCTTGAAGCATTCAAATGGCTTTATGGTATTTGCCTTAGCACCAGCTGCTGCAATTACCTCATAACCCTTAAATTCACCCTCAAGCATTTCCTTTGTAACAGGAGTATTTAATCTTACATCAACACCAAGCTTATTTAATCTAAAGCTCATATTCTTAACAATCTTTGTAAGCTCCTGCTTACCAATAGGTACACAGGCTAATCTGATTTGACCACCTAGCATATCCTCATTTTCACATAATACAACATTATGTCCACGAGTCTTAGCTACAATGGCAGCCTCCATACCAGCAACACCGCCACCGATTACTAAAATATTTTTCTTAGTATCAGCCTTTTCTAGGGTTTCTTCATTAATAAGACCGAAGGATGGGTTAATAGTACAGCTTACAGGCTTACCAAACATAACACCATTTAAGCAACGAAGACAGCCAATACAAGGCTTAATTTCATCCTCTCTACCCTCCATAGACTTATTGCAGAATTCTGGGTCACATAAATTGGCTCTACCAATCATGCAGGCATCAGCAATACCATTTGCAATCATTTCATCAGCAATCCAAGCCTCAGTAATTCTACCAACTGTAGCTACAGGAATACTAACATGCTTTTTGATGGCCTCAGCACATTTAGCGTGGCTTCCCATTGGAGTGCCAGGGGCAGGAATAGAAGAGCCTCTTTTAATGGTTGTACCACCAGAAACATGTAGCATATCAGCTCCATGCTTTTCTAATTGCTTAGCAACATAGGTAGCATCATTAATATTTAAGCCACCATCAGTATATTCACTACCTGAAATTCTAACATCAATAATAAAGTCAGGACCACAAACACGTCTAACCTCATCTATAACCTCAAGGGTTAAACGAAGCCTACCATTAATATCTCCACCATATTCATCGCATCTTTTGTTATATAGAGGAGAAAGGAAGCCTCCTAGTAAGCCATGAGCGTGGGCAGCATGGATTTCAACACCATCTCCACCAGCCTTTTTAACTCTTAGGGCTGCCTCACCAAATTGCTTAACTAAAACCTTAATTTCCTCCTTAGTTACACTACGAGGTGCAGCCTTAGCATAATATGGACCAACATTAGATGGAGCAATAAGCTGAGGTGTACCAGGAATTGGGAAGGCCATATAGGCAGGATGGAAAAGCTGAGGTAGTAGCATACAGCCATACTTATGAACCTCATCAAATACCTTTTTCCAGCCTGGAATAAATGAATCATCATAAATACAAATATCACCAGGTAGGTAGCAGTAGGTAGGCTCAACTGTTACAACCTCTGATACGATTAAACCAACTCCACCCTTAGCTCTAGCACTATAATGCTGAATTAATTCATCAGTAATATAGCCCTTATTAGCAAGGTTAGTAGAAATAGGTGGCATAAATACTCTATTTTTAACTGTTTTTGTTCCTACCTTAATAGGACTAAATAAATGCTCATATTTCATATTCTATATCTCCTTTAAAAAAGGATTAGCCCTCGGGCTAATCCTAGGTATTTTAAGTTATGTTTATTAGATTTCGTTAGCTACGTTATAGCCACCACGAATTGCTTCAAATATACCAGCAGTACGCTCACCTGAGCAGTCACCAGCATAGTATACAGGAACATTAACACCAGTAGTATCGAATTCATTCTTAACTGAACCAACAGCCATACAAACCATATCACAGTCAATAACAACCTCTTCATTAGTTTCAGTATTTAATGCTACAACTCTAGTTGCATCATTTTGAAGCTCAGATACCTTAGTCTTAACATATTCCTTAACACCGTGAGCCATAAAATCCTTCTTAATTTCAGGAAGAATTGTTGAAGATTCACCATTAGCAATCTTATCAAGCATTTCAATGATTGAAACAGTGCAACCATGGTTAATTAAATATTCAGCAGTTTCAGTACCAACAAGACCACCACCGATTACAGCTACATGGCCATGAGCATTAGCAGTACCATTTAAAACATCCCAAGAAGAAATTACATTCTTAGAATCACTACCCTTAATTGGTAAATGTAAATCATGAGCACCAATAGCAACGATTACAGCATCAGCCTTATTCATTTCCTCCTTAGTGCAAGCCTCATTAAGATGTACATTTACACCAAGACGTGGAAGAATAGTCTCGAAATACTTAACTGAACGAAGAATTTCAAGCTTTCTTGGAGGTACAGCTGCTAAATGGATTTGACCACCTAGTCTGTTTTCCTTTTCATATAAATCTACAGTGTTACCACGTAGAGCGCTAACTCTTGCAGCCTCACAGCCAGCAAGACCACCACCAATAATAACAACATGCTTCTTAGTAGGGTTTGGCTTAATTTGCATTGTAGCCTCATTACCATTTTCAGCATTTAATACGCATGAAATATAGCGTCTATCTTGAATTGCATCAACGCAGCCCTTATTACAGTTTAAGCACTCTCTAATAGGCTCACCCTTTTCTACCTTATTAATGATATCTGGGTCGCAAAGAAGTGATCTACCATAGCAAATAATATCTGCATCACCATTAGCAAGAATCTCTTCACCATTTTCAACAGATACAACCTTACCAACTGTAGCTACTGGAATAGATACTGTAGCCTTAACTCTCTTACAAATAGGAAGAGTCCAGTTGTAATCTCTTGTACCCATAGCAGGAATAGTATCATTCATATTACCAGTGTGGTTTGCTTGAGCAACCTGGATCATATCAACTCCAGCCTCCTCTAGCCACTTAGCAAACTTAATACCGTCCTCCTCATGAAGACCGCCCTTACCTCTATCAGTTCCATCCTCATTCTTAGTAATGAATGGAAGCTTATATTCAACCATAAGAGTAGGAGCAGCTTCCTTAATAGCTCTAACAACCTCTAATGCATAACGGCATCTATTCTCTAAAGAGCCACCATAGATATCAGTTCTATGATTTAAGATGTCTGAGCATAGAGAGCCTAATAAACGGTCACCATGAACCTCGATAGCATCGATTCCAGCCTCCATAGCACGCTTAGCTGAAAGAGCAATTGCGTTTTTAATCTCATTTAGCTGCTCATGAGTTGACTCAGATACGAAATGCATCATATCATGATGTAGCTTTGCGTAGGCAGCATCAGCCTGCTTTTTAGATTCAGCCATTAGCTCACCAAACTTAGCCATATCACCTGAGGCCTTAGCCTTTTGAGCCTCCATCATAGCCATTCTAGAGCCCATAATCATTTTACCAACACCTGGAACATCATATTCAGGGTGGAATAGCTGAAGAGCTACCTTACAATCATACTTATGTAGGGTATCAGCTAGCTTCTTGAATGTTGGGATTTGGCTATCATCACATAGCTTTGGTGTAGGAGAAGCAGTCATAACTGGAGCAACGTCACCAATTACAATGTAGCCAGTACCTCCCTTAGCTAATCTCTCATAGAAGGCTAAGCTTCTTTCTCCGATAGATCCATCTCTTTCCTCGTAGCCAGTAGTAAGTGGTGGGAACATTACTCTGTTCTTAAGAGTAAGCTTACCAACCTTAATTGGCTCAAGTAACATACTTTTCTTATTCATTTGTTCATCCTTCTTTCATAAATAAAATATATACACTTTCAATTGCATTATAGCCCCTAAAATTAGGTTAATCAATAAAAAATCGTGACAAATTAATATTAATGTATATAATTTTTGTAAAAATAGAATTTCTGCTGACGTAATATGCTGCATTATTTGTAAATGTTACTAAAATGATTAAAATGGAGTTTTGCCACAGAAAGTAATCATAATGTCCTAAGTCAAACCTACCATCACTTGACAAGATGTGGCTATGTGCTATAAATATAGATGCTATTAGGAAGTAAAAAGGAGTAAAAAAATGGATTATAATAAACTAAATGAGGAGCTAAGGCTTATATTATCTAATGAGGATGAAAGAATTTCTACTCTTTCAAATGCTTCAGCAATTTTAAATAAGCACCTAGCTAATATAAATTGGGTTGGCTTTTATTTAATGAAAAATGGTGAGCTTATTTTAGGACCCTTCCAGGGTAAAAGTGCCTGTACAAGAATAAGCCTAAATAGAGGTGTCTGTGGTAAATGCGCTAGGGATATAGAAACTATAGTAGTAGAGGATGTACATAAATTCCCAGGCCATATTGCCTGTGACTGTGCCTCTAAATCTGAAATATGTGTTCCTATCGTAATAGATTCTTCTCTATATGGTCTTTTAGATATAGATGCCCCAGTCGAGGGAAGATTTACTGAGGCTGATAGAAGGGGCCTAGAGGAGGCTATTAAAATAATTTCAGAAAAGCTAAAATAGCGAGATGTTTACTCTTTAAGTCTACTACTTAATTTTAGCTTCAAGGCTCTAATCTAATAGTCAATCTATTGCAAGATATAATATAATTTATTATAATATATAGTACTAGATAATTAATTGGAGTTGGTTATATGATTTTATGTATAGGAGAAGTTTTAGCTGATCTAATTGGTGAAAGCCATGACGGAATTATGCGTTATCAAAGGTTTCCTGGTGGAGCCCCATTAAATGTAGCTGTCGGTATAAAAAGGCTAGGTGGAAATGTAGGCTTTATAGGCACAGTTGGTGATGATATCATAGGTAGATACCTCTTAGAATATACAGCCTCAGTAGGCTTTGATTACCTAGATTTAAATTTAGACCAGATGCATAATACCACCCTAGCCTTCCTCGATAATAAGGAAAATGGGGAGAGAAGCTTTACGTTTTCTAGATTTAATACGGCTGATTATTTAATTAGTCAGGATAGATTAGATATCATAAGTGATTTCGATATCATTCATGTAGGCACACTTATGCTAAGAGAGGAAATAGGTAGAAAGCTTGCCTATGATATTATAAAAATGACTCATAGATATAATAAGCTTGTAAGCATTGATGTGAATTTTAGGGAGGATATTTTCAACGATAGAGAGTACGCTATTGAGGTATATAAGGAATATATTAAAATGGCAGATATCATTAAGCTTAGCTTAGCTGAGGTTAAATTATTTACAGGCCAGGAAAATTATATTGATGGACTGGATGAAATTTGTAATAGGGATCAAATGGTTTTTGTAACCCTAGGAGAGAAGGGAGCCTACTATAGATGTGGCAAGGACTCAATCCTTGTACCAGCTAAGGAGGTTCAAGTTATAGATAAAACAGGGGCAGGAGATGCCTTCTATGCTTGTGTATTAAAGTATTTGGATGAAAATAATGATTATAGCCTTTCCTATATGGAAAATGTATTAAGGCATGCAAATATTTGTGGAGGCCTTGCCTGCACAAAGAAGGGAGCTATTAGTGCATTACCAACAGAAAAGCTATTAGATGTTGTTTATAAGGAGTATTACTAGGAGGCGGTAATGTGCTTAACAAGGAAATTCTACTTATAGAGGAGAAAATAGGTTATACCTTTAATAACACAGATTTATTAGAGGCGGCCTTTGAGGCATCAATTGCGGAG
>JAHHSW010000054.1 GCA_020024985.1 Anaeroplasmataceae bacterium
CTATTTTTCTTCTACTAAGGCAATAGTAATAGCTAAAGCTCCATATTTTTCTATTTCCTCAGTAGAAAAATATTCTAGCATATCACTTGGCCTAGTGCTCCCACCAATTGCCTCCCTTGGGTAGTGCTTATAGAGCTCAGTAAAGCTTTTATATGCTTCTTTTTTAATAACTCTAGTAGTGAGCTCCTCCTTAGTTTGGTTATTAGTAAATGTGATAGTATCACCAGGTAAAATCGCCTGCCTATTTCTAGTATTAAGCCTCATTTCTACTGTTTTAGTCCTAGCCTTAATTAGCTTAAAATATTTATCCTCTATATTCATTCTATTATTCATATATTCACCTAAAAAGGGCCTAGCCTAGCTAAGCCCAATACAATTAATTAGATTTAATATAACCCATCTCATAGCAGTAAACTAGCTCAAGAAGCTCAGAAATCTTTTCCTTTATCTTTTTACCATTATAGGTATCCTTAATAAGAATCGAATCCTCTCTTGAATTAATAATAGTTACTGAATGAAGCATATCATTATCCTCTTTAATAGCCTTTTCCTTACTATGGAATGGCTCATGAGCTATAAGCTTCATACCATGAGAATTTGAAATTAAGGTATAGCCTGCAATACCAGTAACTCCCTGGTAGGCCTTACAAATACCACCATCGATAATTATTAGCTTACCACCAGCCTTAATTGGGCTTTCACCCTTACGAATCTTAACTGGTACGTGACCATTAATGATTTTACCCTTACGCTTGTCAAGGCCAAACTCCTCTAAAATTCTAGAGCACCACTCCTTTTTAGTGCTATAGATATAATATGGGTTCTTCTCCTCCTTGAAATTTTTACTATCCTCCTTAGATAGGAAATATCTTTCAAAGGTAGTTATATCACTCTTACCAAATAATGGTGATGATGACATACACCACATAAAGTAAAAGAAATCAACCGCGTTATGATTTGAGGTCCTATATTTATTATAGTAGCCCTTTCTTAGGGTCTTATCACAATAATCTAGATATTCAATACCCTTATAGGTATTACCCTTTTCATCAGTATACTCTAAATAGCTACCATCCTCATTTAAAGGGATACAGCCATGAAATAATAAATTATCATTGTACTTTAAGTACATTGATCCAACCTTAAATAAAAAGTCGACATGATCATTTAAATTCTCACTATGCCTAAAGGAAATTGTTAGCTTCTCAATAAGCTCCTCTTCCTCCTTAGTAAGCTTAAATGGATTTTTAGGATCAACTGTTGGGAATAGCCTATCAGCAAGCTCATAGGTCTTACCAAAGCGAGTATAGGTTCCATTTTTAAAATCAATATTTAAAAGCTTCTTCATATAATCAGCCTTATAATTAGGATGCCTATCAACAATTTGACCATCTAGCTTTAGCTGAATAATAGTTATAGCCTTATGCATTTTAGCAATAAGCTTAGTATCATAATCCTCATTATCATTAGCCTCAGCTGCATCAGGTATAAACATTGAGCATGGGTCGTCCTTATACTCCTGCATAGCGAAGGCAATTAATGGTCGAAGTGATATACCATAGCCCTCCTCTAGAGTAGATAGGTGGTTATATCTACAGGAATTACGTATAACATTCGCAACACAGCACATATTACCAGCACAGGCACCCATATATTCAACATCATGGTTTCCCCAGGTAATATCACAGTTGTTCTTTCTCTTTAAAAGCTCAATAACCCTAAAGGCTCCATCTCCTCTATCAAAGATATCTCCTAAGATATGAAGATGCGCAATTGAGCATTTCTTAATTAAATTAGTAAGCTCAACAATATATTCGTTGGCTCTATTAGTAACTATTATTGAATCAATAATAGCCTCATAATAGGCCTCCTTATTCATTGTAAATTCATGAGAGTGTAATAGCTCCTCAATTACATATTGATATTCCTTAGAAATAAAGCTTCTAACATCAACCCTTGAATATTTACTAGCAACCACTCTTGTAATATCAATTAATCCATAAATAATCTTTTTATATAGTGCCTTATCAAGCTTGTTTTCCTTAGCTAGTAAATCAAGCTTTTCATATGGATAGTAAATTACAGTGGCAATTAAATTCTTTTCCTCCTCAGTGAAGGTAGTTAAAAATTCATTGATTTTGTCCTTTATAACTCCACTACCAGATTTAATAATGTGATTAAAGGCATCAAATTCACCATGGATATCACTTAAAAAGTGCTCAGTTCCCTTTGGTAAATGTAGATATGCATTTAAATTAATAATCTCACTAGACGCACTACTAATAGTAGGGTAGCTTCTAGATAAAAGCTTTAAATATTCTAAATCATGCTTTAAATGTTCCATAAAATACCCCCAATACCTTCTATATATATCTATTATATAATATATTTAATTAATTTTAAATATCTAGCTTAAATTGATAGTATTTTAGCATATAGAGTATGGATATTACATTTTTAGCTTTTAAAAAAAGAAGATGGATACTAATTCCATCTTCTTAAGGTCTAAATTATTCGGTTACCTCAGTCATATGACCAGCATCAACCCTATAAACCCTATCAGCAATAGCCATAGTAGATTCTCTATGAGAAACTAAAATAATTGTCTTCCCCTTCTTTTGCTCCTTAAGAGACTTTAGGATAATACCCTCATTAATACTATCTACATTACTTGTAGGCTCATCTAATAGAATTAAATCACTACCTCTTAAAAAGGCTCTAGCAATACCAATTCTTTGCTTCTCACCAGTTGATAGGTTATCAGCAAGGGTACCGATTGGGGTATCATAGCCATTAGGTAGGGTCATAATGAAATCATGAATCGATGCCATCTTACATGCCTCAACCATTTCCTCCATAGTCGCATCTGCCTTAGCTACCCTTAGATTTTCCTTAATTGTTTCATCAAATAAATAGGTTTCCTGAAGTACCATAGTTACATTATCAAGTAGGCTATCAGTGTTTAAATCCTCAATCTCAACATCATTATAGCTTATTGTACCACTATTCTTTTTCCAGAAGCGTAATAATAGCTTTAAAAATGTACTCTTACCACAGCCTGATTCACCGATGATACCAATAATTTCCCCCTTATTAGCATGCATTGAAACATTATCTAATACTAATTGATCTGGTGTATAGCCAAATGATAAATTCTTAACCTCTAATGAATCATAGCTAATATCCTTCTTATTAGTAATAGGGTCAACCGCAGGCTTCTCAGAAAGTAGATTTAATACTCTATCTCCTGAAGCAAAGGTTTGAGTTAAATTACCAGGAAGTGCTGATATAGCAATGGTTGGTCCAAATGAACCAAAGATTGCAGTTACACCAATAATCATATAAGGTAATCTTAGCATATCATAATGAACTAATACTAAGCCTACAATTAAAGCAATCGCAATAGCTAAAGACACAACAAGCTGAGTTACTGCGCTTTGAACATTACTTCCATGCTTAATCTTTCTAGCCTCCTCAAGTAAAACATCAGATCTATGATTTACCTCACGCTCTCTAATTTCACCCTCATTATTTAATACAATATCCTTAATACCCTTAATTGAGTCTAAGAAATAGCTATTGAAGGAAGCAAATTCCTTACGGTAATTAACTCCACTTTCCTTAAGTGCTCTAGAATAAATTAAAGGTAATACAATACCAATTATTATATACGCTACTGCCGCTACTAAAGCTAACCACCAGCTAGATATAAAGCCTACAAATAAGAATACTATTGTAGATACTAATACAGCAATACAAATTGGTGAAATAGTATGAGCATAGAATACCTCAAGTGTTTCAATATCAGAGGTAATCATCGCAATAATACTACCCTTTTGCTTTGTCTCTAGCTTAGCAGGACATAAAAGACGTAGGGCACCAAAGATTTTATCTCTTAGGGTTGCAAGTAATCTAAAGGCAATATAGTGATTTGAATATTGCTCTAAATAACGTAGAGCTCCTCTTAAAACACCACAGCCAATTGCAATACCCATAATCCAGCCCCATGAAAGCCCTATAGAAATTGGATCAATTGCCTTAGCAATACCAACTGCTCCCATTAGGGTAACTCCCATAGCTGCAAGGAAGCCAACGCTTCCATTAATTACGGCAAGAACCATTATATAGGCAAGTGAGCCTAATAATACTATTAAGGATGCCATAATTTTAATTCCGCTTCTTCTTAGCTTCTTTTTCATTATGCCTCTACCTCCTTAATATAGCCTTCCTCAAGCTTCTTTTGAGTAAGATATAAATTCCTATAGCTACTAGAGCTCTCCATTAGCTCCTCATGAGTACCATTAGCTCTAATGAAGCCATCCTCCATATAATAAATATTATCTGAATGAATTATATTAGCTAATCTATGAGAAATAATAATTATTACCTTCTCCTTAGATAGGGCATGAATATTATCCATAATAATCTTTTCAGATTCTATATCAATATTACTTGTTGCCTCATCAAATACATAAATATCCTTATCACTAATTAAATTAATGGCAAGAGCTAATCTTTGCTTTTGTCCACCTGAAATATTATTAGCGTCCTCAGTAATAATCTTCTCTAGTCCACCATTTTCAATAACAAACTGATATAGGTTAACCTTCCTTAAGGCCTTAAAGATTTCCTCATCAGTAACATCCTGCTTTACAAGCTTGAAGTTTTCTCTAATGCTTACATTGAATATATAGGTATTATGGCTTACTACCGCAAGCTTCCTATAATAGTTTTCTCTTGATAGGGTGCTTACCTCCTTACCACCAACTACAATTTCACCTTGGTTTGGTCTTAAAGCACCAATAAGCATATTAACTATTGTTGACTTACCACAGCCTGACTCACCAACTAAGGCAGTCATACCCTTAGTAAAGCTACAATTAATATCATTTAATACATTTCTGCTTCCATCATATGAAAATGTTACATTCTTAAGCTCAATATCTAAATCAGTAAAGTCCTCACTACCCCAAACTGGGTCTGGTGTTTCAAGTAATGAAATAATCTTCTTACCTGCAGAGGCACCATTCATAGCAATATGGAAGGCACTACCAAAGGCTCTTAGTGGTAGGAAGAATTCTACTGCCACTAAAACTAAGAATAAGCCAATAAATGGATTTACTCCATAATTAGTAACACCTAAAATAGCAATTGCTATACCTAAGCCTGCACCACCATAGGCAACAAGATCCATAATAGTAGTTGAAGCAAGCTGCATTACTAATACCTTCATAGTAATCTTTCTAAACTCCTCAGAGCTTTCATTCATCTTCTCATGCTGACGCTTATCGGCATTAAATACCTTAAGCTCCTTTAAGCCATTTACACTATCTAAGAAGGCATCACCCATAGATGTGTATTTTCCCCAGTACTTAGCAAATATTCTCTTTGCATACTTACTAACCGCAATAATGCTCATTGGAATTAAAGGTACACATAATAATAAGGTTAATGCTACCCTCCAGTCCATACCAACGGTAATGGCAAATAGGATTATTGGTGCACCCATAGCATAGAAAAACTGTGGAATATATTGTGAATAATATAAATCTAGCTGCTCAACACCCTCCATAGAAATTTGGGTTAAGCCAGCCATAGACATACCATCTGTGCTCTTTACACCAAGCTTAACAATCTTATTATAAATTCTATCTCTTAAATCCTTCTTTACCTCTTGACCAAGTCTACTACGAAGCTCAGCAGTAACTATGCTGATTCCATATCTTATTAAAATAGCTATAGCCATAACAACAAGTGGGATTACATAGCTCATTAAGGTAATATCAGCAATTCCCTTTACATCCTCATAAGCTATATAAATAGTCCAGCAAATTGTAGCTGTTATACCAACATTACTAAATAATCCTATTAGCATTGTTAGTACAGTAAGGTAAATATATTTTTTATTGCTACCAAGTAGCTTAAATAATTCCTTATCTATCATTATTTACTTTCTCCATTTCTTTATTTTCTAAGGCTTTTTTCTTTTCCTCTTTTTCAAGCTTTTTCTTTTCCCTAATGCTCTCTATTAAATGCCTTGTTGCTATTATTGGATGTCTAAAGACAATACGAGGTCCTGAGTAGCGCATTACTGCCCTAATCTTTTCTCTCATATCTGGCTTATAGCAATGAATTCTACAGTTTTGGCAAAATGGTTTGTTATCTCCCCATGGGCATTTGCCTCTTCTAAATTCTGCATATTTATAAAGCTCCTCACATTCAGGACAAAGCTCATGGTGCTTTGTTTTATGATGCTTATGGCAATAAAATTCAATCATTAATCTTACAACCTCAAGCTCCTTTTTCTTTCTCACTTAAAACACCTCACTTAATTGATTAGCCTCTAAAAGTTAGTAGCTACTAATCATCTAGTATATTATAATTCTAAAGGCCTTCAAAGTAAAGGATTTTTATTATGCTTTAGAAC
>JAHHSW010000055.1 GCA_020024985.1 Anaeroplasmataceae bacterium
CTATATTTTAATGGATCATGTCCCTTAACTATAGCCATCTTCATTTGCTCAGAGGTTAAATCATTACTAAAATGCTCACCATCAATGGAAATCATAAATCCAAGTCCTCCGGTTACATCGAATTCAAAGTCATGAACCTCAGCAACTGAATTAACCATAAACCAAGCATAGGTCGAAACACTAAAGGTTAGTACTACACATACTAAGGCAATAATGCTAAAGAGAAGCTTTTTTACTATTTTCATGTATACCTCCTTTACTCATATTTTTACTACTATTTATATCAACATTTTATAAAAATGCTAATAGCTATTTAACAATTTCGAAGCCTAGCTTAACCTTAAAGCCTCTAGCCTCTACTGGTATTCCTAAAAGGAAATCAGCATCCCAGCCCTCTAGGAAAACAAATACGGTGGTGTGGATACTTTCATATCCACTATCAGTATGATTAAATGAGCCTATGATATCTTCGTTAATACTACTAATGGTATCAAATCCCTCATTAGCCTTAGCCCCGTATTCAAGCTTAGATAATGGGTGTATAGCATTATAATACTGATAC
Organism: Anaeroplasmataceae bacterium; assembly: GCA_020024985.1. GTDB lineage: Bacteria > Bacillota_I > Bacilli_A > Acholeplasmatales > Anaeroplasmataceae > Anaeroplasma. The sequence continues at coordinate 563 of JAHHSW010000055.1, forward strand.
ATTGGATTATATTCCTTATTATGCTTAGGTATTGTGCTTCCCTCTATGGCAGCTGAGCCTAAGCCAAGGCTTGGCTCATATATTTTAAGGGTATCAGCATTATGATTTTTAATACCTAGCCTCATCGCAGCTACTGGATTAATAGCTATAGAATCACCAGGGGCTAAATTAATATCATCTCCTGTGGATAAATCCTTATAGCTAAAGGTATTTTCAACAATAACCACTTGAGGCTCGTTTAAAGCCTTATTAGAAATGCTTGTATTCTTAAACCTTAGCTTAAAGCTATCAGTAATATTTCCTTGCTCAACAAGCTTAAAATATAAATCTAGCTTTAAATAATCAGAGCTTGTAGCCGCTACCATTGTATGCTTTAAATAATCACTGTCCTCAGTAGCTACTAGTGAATCCTTTATAAATTCTGGGTTACCAGCCTCATCATAAATTATCTTATTATCCTGACTATTTAGGGTTACACCATCATACCTAATATTAGCCTCTTCCCAGGCTTTTCCCTCATTACCTGTATTTTTTAAAATTTGCTTTTGAACATCCTCTAGGCTTAAATCCTGACTGAAATTTTTCCCATCAAGAGAAATCAATAAGCCAGCCTCAGACTGAATATCAAAATCAAATTCATCAACCTCGGCTTCACGCTGTAATATAACGAAGGCATAGGTTGTAGAAGCTAGGGTAATCAATGAAAAGCCTAGCATTAGGCTTGATAAAATAAATCTATTAAGCTTCTTCATTAGCTAGCCACCTCCCTTTTAGAGAAGGCTAATCTAAATGACATATTAACATCATCTACTGTGGATAAATAGTCACTATCATATCCCTCAAGCCAAATACAAACGGTAATTTTTAATTTATTGTATTCATTATTTACTGGAGTAAAGCGACCAAATGAAACATTACCATCAAAATTCTTTTGAGTATTTTTATATATTTCGCTATCCTCCTTAGGTAATGGCCTTAAGCCACCACCATAGGCCTCTAAATGCCTTAGCATATAATTAAGCTTTGGATCATAGCTATTACCATCCTCGCCCTCTATAGCGTAGCTTCCAAGACCTAAATAAGGCTCATAAATTGTTCTTCCCTCGCTGGTGCTATCGTGGATAACTCCAATTCTAGCTGCATTCTTTAAATCAACCTCAATCGCATCTCCTGCATTAAAGCTCTTATCCCCAACACTAAAGCCCGAATGAACCCTAGCCTTGGTTGGAATAGATTTAATATATGATAATAATGGATTAGGTTCCTCTAAAGAATTATTATCTTGCTTACTAGAAACAAAGGTTAAATCAAAGCTTTCTGTTTTAGGCCCGTGAGCATCAATCATAAAATATAAATCAAAGCTATAATAGCTTGTAGGCTTTGCCTCTATAAAATCGTAGTAGCCATCAGTTTTAGATTTCTCATTAATAGTATTAAAGCTTACTAAATCCTTGGTAGTGACATCCTTAAATTTCATTTCCTTAAATTTAGTTTTGGCCTCCTCCTTAGATACGCTATTTATATCTAAATTGTAGGCCTTAGCCACAATAGCTCGCTTTAAATCATCCTTATCAATGCTAGCCCTAAAATTAGTATTATCTATAGAGATTAATAGACTACCATAATTTTCAATTTCAATGTCGACATCCTCTGTCCATGCTTCTTTATTTCTAGCAAACCAGGCATATGTAGTCGTAGTTAAGCAAGTAATAGTCATTGCTATAGACATTAATCCTAATATTAACTTTATTCTAAAGGATTTCATATACCCATCTCCTCTCTAAGAAGCCTAAAAATAATTAGTTATTAACACTAATATTCAAATTAAAATTAATTGTAGCATTATAAAATCTTTCCTGATCATAGGCTAAATCTGGATCATCTCCATCTAGCCAAAAGAATATAGAATACTTTACAAAGCTATTAATATCAATAAAGACCTTTTCATCATCATACACTAAAGCATCACTTGAAAAGCCACCAATGGTTAAGCCCTTATAGCTTGGATAATAAGGATTTTGCTCAATCTCCTTATTACTCTCCTTATCAAAGGCTCTTTTATAATAGATTTTAGCATGCTCCTGACCACGCTCATCCTTAGTAAAGCTCATTACTCTAGCAATGCTATCTAAATCACTCCCCTTAGAATTGTAGCCCATCTTTATATCCACATTAACAGCTGAGCCACCTGTGTTTACAATATAGAAGGTATAGCAATATAAGGCAGCTGACTTATCATCCATATGCATGTATAAGCCACTTAAATCGCCGGTATTTTCCTTAACACCGCCCTTATCCTTAGAGGTAGTGTACTTATTTATTGTACCAAAGCCATAATTTCCATCCTGGTTACGTAAAAATAGGGTAGGTGAATAGTCTGTAAAGTTATCCACCGCTGGGGCTGTTAAGACCTTAGTTAAGCCTGGATAATCATATTCAGTCTTTTCAAAGCCTGGAGTATCCTCATTTGAGCTATTCTTCTCAACTGGGTCTATATTAGTAATCATAATTGATTTATTAACTGAGCCATCCTGAACTCGAATAACAAAAGAACCTGCCTCCATACCTATGGTTAGGGCGATAATTACCGTTGCTGAAATTATAAAAAGAATTATACAAAGTGTAGCAAGAACCTGCTTACGCTTAAATAATTGTCTTACCTTAATCCCCTTCATAGGTTTTTCCTCCTAAAAAAATAAAAAGTTGTCATTGTACACTCTGTAAAAAATACATAAAACAATGACAACTGGCTATCCACTATTATGGACCCTATAGCTTTGCGTCACTAGATTTCTCTAGCTTTGCCTTTATTCATAGATAATTATAATTTATGCGGAATTTTTTGTCAATAAAATAGGCATAAATCAACATCTTTTACATTAGTTTTATATTAAATTCTGCTATTTTATACCTTATTCAGCCTTAGCTGAGGTTTTATTAGTATTTTCAATAGGCTTTTCCTCACTAGCTAAATCGCCATCAAGAAGTGCCTCACTATCAATAAGCTCATTAACCTCATCACAAATACGCTGGCACTGATTACTCTCAAGGTATTCACCAAAGGCCTCCTGGCTCATTGGCTTAGCAAATAAGTAACCCTGAACAATATTTACACCCTGGTCCTTAACATACTTAGCGACATTAGAGGTTTCAACGCCCTCACTAATAATTATCTTATTATTATCATTTGCAAATTTAATTAATATTTGAAGTAGCCTTTCCTTCATAAAGTTATTATCAATATCCTTTAAAAAGCTTCTTCCTAGCTTAATAACATCAATTGGTGAGCGCTGAATTGATTGAATTGATTGACCATCTAGCTCAAAGCCATCTACCGCAATCTTAAAGCCGAAATCACGTAGCTTAAAAATATTAGTTTTGATCATAGCTATACGCTCCATCATCATGAAGTCAGAAATTTCTAGCATAAACTTCTCTGGCTTAGCATTATTCTTATTCATTATCTCAATCAATCTATTTGATAAGGTTGAATCTAATAGCTGCTTAGTAGAAAGGTTAAGTGAGAATCTCATTGGTACTAATGGGAATTTCTCAGCAAATTGCTGCTGTAAACGAACCATTGTTTCAAGTCCCCATTCACCTACCCAGCGAATATCTCCAGATTGCTCAAGAATCTTAAGGAAGGTTGATGGTGCTTGAACACCCTTAGTTGGGTGATTCCAACGCATTAGGGCCTCTGCACCCTCCATCGCACTATTTGCTAAATTAACGATTGGCTGATAATAAAGAACGAACTCCTTATTAACAATTGCACGCTTGATTTCCTGATAATATAGCATATTACCAGTTTCCTCTTCCTTTATAGTTGCATAGAAGGCAGTTGTTCTATTACCACCATCACGCTTAGATACATAGGTAGTTAGCTGTAAATTAGCATATAGCTCCTCAAAGCTTGTACCGGCAATCGGATAGGTAACATAGCCAATAGAGGCGGTAATTTTAATAGTTTCCCCAACCATTACCTGGTATGGTAAATTAATTATTTCATTAATTTGACAAGTAAGCTTTTCAATTCTAGCCTTATTATCCTCATCCTTTATGAATACTAAAAATTCATCAGTATTATATTTACAGAAGGTCGCCTTATATGGTAAGCTTCTTAAAATTCTTGTAGCCATTTCCTTTAGGATTTGGTCACAGGCCTCAACACCAAAGACATCATTTAAATCAGAGAATCCATCAACATCAATATATAAAAGAGTTAGGGCGCCAAAGCGATCAACCTTTTTAATATAGCTTTTTATGGAATCCTCCATTTGCTTTTTTGTTATGGCACTTTCAACTATTACATCATTTTCTTCCTTAATAATTCTAATATTTCTCTTAATTAGAAAGAAAAATAAGACGCCTAGACCAATTGTCACAATAATAGCCACAAAGGTCAGCATAATAGCTAGTCCATTTGCCATTTGAGCTAATATAATCATCTCTAAACACCTACCTCTTATACTTCTCTATTAGAGCCACTGCATCACTATAGCACATAGCCTTACCAATTAAGAAGCCCTGAATAACATTACAGCCCATCTTCTTAACTGACTCTGCCTGGCCTTGGCTTTCAACACCCTCACATACAATGCCTAAATTAAGGGCTAAGGCCAAATTACAAATTGCTCTACATATTGTTTCATGAACCTTACTAGTCTCAATATACATAGTAAAGCCCTTATCAATTTTAATAACATCAACAGGGAAATCCTTTAAATATTGCATTGAGGAATAGCCTGTACAGAAATCATCTAAATGAATTCTAAAGCCCTGAAGCTTTAATACCTTAAGCTTTTCATTAACAAGCTGATAATTTTCCATTAATAATGTTTCGGTTATTTCAATAGCGATTCTTGACGGATTAAGCTCTAGCTTAGCGGCCTCATCAATTAAGCTTTGAGCAAAACCAACCTGAAGAAGCTGAACTGGAGAAACATTAATAGAAATTGTAACATCATAAGGGTCAAGCTTTTTAGCAAGCTTAAATGACTCTCTAATTACAAACTTACCAATTTCAAGCATATGGCCTCTTTGCTCTGCAAGCTCTATGAAGACCTGTGGAGATTTGTCCTTATATTTTGGATTGTTCCATCTTATCAAGGATTCAAAGCCACATATCCTCTTATTTACCATATCATATTGAGGCTGGAGATACATCTCAAACTCACCATTCTTAAGACCAATCTCAATATCACTTTCCATTACATCAGCAGCTAAAATTACAGAATCCATAAGTGGATCATAAACTATAAAGTCCTTACTAGATAGCTGTGACATATTCCTATAGGCTAAGTCTAGCTTAGTCTTAATATCATCCAAATTAGCATCATCAATTATATCCTGAGTTAAATTATAAACTACTACCTTACTTCTTACATAAATACTATTTTCCTTAACAACTATTGGCTTTTCTAGCTCATCCATAGTTGCTAAAACTCTTGAGCTTACCTCATTGATACTCTTGTTTGGTAATACTACCATAAACTTAGAATCAGTCATATGATAGATATCTATATCCTTATAGCTTTCACGAAGTCGCTTTAAATAAGCATTTAATAGCTCTATGTAGCTAGTTCTACCAAATACAGAAATTAATTCATCATACTTATAAATATTATACTCTATAAAGGCTATATCATAACCAGCATTAGCCTCTAATATTTTTTCAAATCTATTTGCTAAAATAAAGCCATTTTCACAATTAGTATTTTCGTTTCTACCACTCATTATCTCTAGATGCTTTCTAGCCTTATAATCAATAGTTATTTCATTACCCATTAAATAATATGACCTAGAAATATAT